>NZ_JADBUP010000069.1:0-16827 GCF_020245605.1 Microcystis sp. M061S2
AATTAAAGCAGCTCTAAAGAGTTTTGAGTTAAAAGTTAAACTTCAAGTTTTCATTCAGGACGAATGTACTGATTAACTAATTTTTTGGGGAAAATTAGTTAACCAATCATTATAACATATAATTAATTTGCAAGAGTTCTACTGTTCAGTTTTTGGCTGTGTTTCCCCGAAATAATCCCCTGGCAACATATTAATTAAACAGCCACCAAGATGATAGGCCATATTCACGGGAACCGCGTTACCAATCTGTCGATATTGAGAGGTTAAATTACCGGTAAATTGCCAATCATCGGGAAAGGACTGCACTCGTGCATATTCTCTCACAGTCAAAGGACGAGTTTCTTGGGGATGGCATCTTTCTGTTTGGGTTTGTGCCGGACTACAGGTAATAGTTAAAGCCGGTTCATCCCAAGATAATCTTTTAGCATATCCTGTCCGTCCGCCGTGATTTTTGAGACTATTTTTCATATATTCTTTTTGAATATCCATCGGTAAATTTCGCCAATTTCCTCCTGCGGGAACTAAGGACATAATCTCTTTTTTTCTTTCTTTATATTCTACTCCTGGAGAACTTGGACAATTCTCTAGAGCTTTTTTCAGAGAAATAGTATAGTTTTTATATTGGGGAAAAATGGGTTTAATATTTAGGTCTTGACGGGTGGCAATAATAATTAATCTTTCTCTTTTTTGAGGAACATCGAGAAATTGAGCCGATAAAACTTGATAAGCCGCATAATAACCGATTTCCTGTAAAGCTTCCAGCATTAATTGCAGGGTTTCTCCTTTTTTATTGCTTAATAATCCTCGAACATTTTCGGCTATAGCGATTTTAGGTTGCACTTCCTGTAAACAACGAGCAAACTCAAAAAATAAGCTCCCTCTCAAGTCTTCTAATCCTTTCCCTAACCCAGCATAACTAAAAGGTTGGCAGGGAAAACCTCCAGCTACAACATCTATTTTGTCTCTAAAATCAGAAAATTTAATCTTTTTTATGTCTTGATTTATAACATTCCATTGCGGTCGATTGAGTCTTAAAGTATTAACACAATCTTGATTAATTTCCACCAGTAATTGCGTTTTTAGTCCCGCATTTTCTAAACCTAAAGCCATACCACCACAGCCAGCAAATAATTCGATAACCGTGTAATTAGTTGGCTCAACAGTTTGTAAAATTTTCAATTCTCTGGGGGATTGGTTATTTTTAAGATTGGTTAATTGATCGAGATCAAATAGCCAATCAACTTGATTAATTTTCTGACCTTTGATTAATTTTTTCTTTTGCCATGTTAGTATTTCTGCGGTAGTTACACCGAGAATATTAGCGGCTTTTTGTAGATTTACCTGAGTCATAACCAATAATTAGCAACTTATCTACGTTTTTATTATAAATCAAAGTAGCTAAACTTAATAAACAACAATAAAGGCTGAACCTTGTTCAGCCTCCAGTATAAATTTTAACTCTTTCCTACTTACGTCCCGGAACTGTATATTTAAAATTCATCGGGCCGGTATAACCAGAAACCTCCGCTAATTTCTCTAATCTTTGGGTTCCCGAATATTCTTGACCCTTAATAATCCAAGTGGGGAAACCTTTAATTCCGGCATCGCGACAAGCTTGGGGATTACCATTAACCCCTTGAGGATTGCATTCGATATAAACCCCTTCTTTTTTGAGGATTTCTCCCGCTTCCTTACCAAATAACTGTTTTTGATCGTAACAGTGGGGACACCAAAAAGCCCCGTATTCTTTCGCACCAATTGCTTTTAAATGTTGAGCCAGGGCGATTTCTGCCTCTCCCGAAACCGTGGTTACTTCCCAACCGTAGGGGGGTGTAGCCGCTGTCATTGGCCGGGTAATTTCTTCTTTTCCTCCTGCCACCGTCGGGGAATTTACTCCCGCATAAACCGCTAAAGTTCCCACAAAAGTAATCATGGCCACTACAACCATCGGCAGTATAATTTGTCCTAAACTTTCCCATTCGCGACCGACAATTGTGAGAATTAATAAGGTTAAAGCGAACAAAGCCGAAGTGATGCAGTAGGGACACAATTCTTTTAAGTCCGTGGCTAGAATATACATTAAATAACCACTAAATACCGCCATCGCTGTCGCCCCCGCTAACAGCAATAACCAGGTATTATTTTCTAAACTTTTGCGGAGATTTTTCTGAGTTTCCCCATTAATAAATAGAGGACTGAGGGCAAAAACCGCCATGGCAATATAGGCCAAAAAACCGAACAAACTCAAGGGCAGCCCGAAAACCGTAGCGTAGGGACTATTAAGAACACCACTACAACCAGCCCCATCACTAGCCCCGGCGGTACAGGCTGCAGTCCCTCCCGTCAGTTTGGTAATGGTTAAATAGCCGGTCAGAATCGCCCCCACGATCGAAACGCCCCCAATTAGGGGCCGGGAGTAGCGATGAATCCAAGGTACAGAACGACGACGCATAATATTATTTAGATTAAATTACAGCAGAATTCAGGAGTCAGGAGTCAGGAGAGAAATCTAAATGTACTTTGTTGAAAGGAAAAATTCCCTAACCATATTGTGTTAATTAGGACGTTTTCAATTCCTAAAAACTTAGGATAGCTATCCCCTGAAACTATCCGCCATTCTAGCAAGGGGTTATGTGGACAGGGGCAAAGAAGGGAGAGAATTATTAATTTTTGCCTTTTGATCGTTGATCAGGCGTGCCGTTTCCACAAATTGCGACACCCGGATCGGATCCACCGGTTCAGTAATTTTGCCATGACGCTTGAGGGAACTAGCCACGATCACCCCATCGGCAGCCGGCAGCAACCGCCCGATATTGTCCAAATCAGCCCCGCTGCCGATAAAAACCGGTGTTCCCTTGGCCGCCGCCACTGCCAGTTCCAAATCCTCAAAACTGGGGGGGCTACCGGTAGCCCAACCAGAGAGGATCACCCCGTCTGCTAGTCCCCGTTCGATCGTATCTTGAACTGCTGTAGTCAGATTAGGGGTTCCCAAGGGGCGGCCGTGTTTAACCAAAACATCCGCTAAAATTTTGACCTCAGACCCCAATTCGCGCCGATAACGCAGAAGTTCGTGGGCCTGACCCTCAATAATGCCCTGATCGGTAGCCATAACCCCCGTTAGCACATTAACCCGAATAAATTGGGCATTGACACAGGTAGCGATCGCTAAGGCACTATGGGCATCATTGCGGAGAACATTAAGACCAATCGGTAAGACCACCAGATTTTTAATGCGATCAACAATTAAAGTCATGGCACTAACCACGGCTGGATCCACCTGTTGCTTAGTAAAGGGGGCATCAAAAAAATTCTCGATAATCAAACCATCAACACCACCGGCAGCCAAAGCCGTCGCCTCCTGTTCAGCCCGCTCGATCACCGTCTTGAGACTACCACCCCAACGGGGGGAAGTGGGCAGGGGGGCGAGATGAACCACGCCAATAATCGGGTTTTTTGTCTTGAAAGTTGCAATTAAGTTCACAGCGTCTACTACTCTTAGCGTACCCAACCATGCGCCGCCCACCCATTTTAACAGGGTGAAGGCCTAGCCACGGGCCACCGGGGGGAAATTATTTTAACTGCTAATGATTTTATCAAGTCCGGAATCCGTTAAAATGTCTTAACATTAAATAAGTTTAAGATTTGGTTGATACTCGATCGCATGGGCAATAAGCCAACCATCGCTATCTCACACCTAGGCTGTGAGAAAAACCGGATCGACTCCGAGCATATGTTAGGACTGCTGGCCAAGGCCGGCTATCCCGTAGATAATGACGAGGAGTTGGCCGATTACGTTATCGTTAATACCTGTAGTTTCATTCAAGCAGCTAGAGAAGAATCCGTTCGCACCCTCGTGGAACTGGCGGAAGCTAATAAAAAAATTATTATCTCCGGCTGTATGGCCCAACATTTCCAAGATGAACTCCTGACGGAATTGCCGGAAGCCGTGGCCATTGTCGGCACAGGGGATTATCAGAAAATTGTCGAGATCGTGGCACGGGTAGAGACGGGAGAACGAGTCAAAGAAGTCAGCACCGATCCCACTTTTATCGCCGACGAAAATCTGCCCCGTTATCGCACCACCAGCGAGGGAGTCGCCTATCTGCGGGTGGCCGAAGGCTGCGATTATCGCTGTGCTTTCTGTATTATTCCCCAGCTGCGCGGTGATCAAAGATCCCGTTCGATCGAGTCCATTGTGGCCGAAGCGCGACAATTGGCCAGCCAAGGGGTCCAAGAATTAATTCTCATTTCGCAAATAACAACCAATTATGGGTTAGACTTATATGGCGAACCCAAATTAGCGGAACTCTTGCGAGCGCTGGGAGAAGTCGATATACCTTGGATTCGCGTTCACTACGCTTACCCGACCGGGTTAACGCCAAAGGTTATCGAGGCGATCCGAGAGACCCCGAATGTTTTACCCTATCTAGACTTGCCGCTACAGCATTCCCATCCCGACATCCTGCGGGGGATGAACCGTCCCTGGCAAGGACGAGTCAACGATGGCATTATCGAGCGGATCAAGCAAGCTATCCCGAACGCGGTTTTACGAACGACTTTTATCGTCGGTTTCCCCGGAGAAACCGAGGAACATTTCAGCCATCTGCTGGAATTTGTCAAGCGTCATGAGTTCGATCACGTCGGGGTGTTTACCTTCTCCGCCGAAGAAGGTACAGCCGCTTTTGACCTGCCCGATCCAGTGCCACAGGCAATTATGGACGAACGCCGCGAAAGGTTGATGTTAACTCAGCAACCAATCTCGGAACGCAAAAATCAAGCTTATATCGGTCAAACTGTCGATGTTCTCATCGAACAGGAAAACCCGGAAACGGGAGAATTAATCGGGCGTTCCGCTCGTTTTTCCCCGGAAGTGGATGGCTTGGTTTATGTGACAGGGGAGGCGATTCTAGGTGCGATCGTACAGGTCCGAATCACTGCGGCCGATACCTACGATCTCTACGGCGAAATAGTCTAATTTTTCCATTTTTCTTATTCAATTCCCACAAAACAATCCCTATGACCACTGGTTTCAACAATTTAGGTTTATCCGATAGCCGTCTTCAACACCTAGAAACGCTTGGATTCACCACCCCCACCGAAATTCAAACCAAAGCCATCCCTCTCCTTCTAGAAGGGCATGACATGGTAGGAATGTCACAAACGGGAACCGGCAAAACCGCCGCCTATTCCCTGCCTTTACTGGAACGCATGGACACCAAAAATCCTAACGTTCAAGCTTTAATCCTCACCCCCACCCGGGAATTAGCCCAACAGGTAGCCAGCGCCATCAAAGATTTCTCTGATGACCGTCGTCTCTTTATCCTGACAGTCTGTGGTGGTCAATCCATGGAACGTCAGATCCGCAGTCTGGAAAAAGGTGTCCAGATTGTGGTCGGGACTCCCGGCCGGGTAATCGATCTACTCGATCGCAAAAAACTCCATCTAGAATCCCTAAACTGGGTAGTCCTCGATGAAGCGGACGAAATGCTCAGTATGGGTTTTATTGATGATGTGAAGAAAATTCTGCAAGCATCCCCCTCCACCCGTCAAACCGCCTGTTTCTCGGCCACTATGCCCCGGGAAATCCGCGATTTAATCGCTAATTTCTTGAAATCTCCCATTTCTGTGACGGTTTCTCAACCCCAGGCCGCTCCTGCTAAGATCGAGCAGAAAATTTATCTGATCCCTCGCGGTTGGACGAAATTAAAAGTCCTGCAACCCCTGTTAGAGATCGAACCCCTAGAATCGGCGATTATTTTCGTCCGCACCAAGCAAACCGCGGCCGAATTAACCAGCAAACTGCAAGAAGCGGGGCAAACGGTGGATGAATACCACGGTAACTTAAGCCAAGTGCAACGGGAACGACTGGTGCAACGTTTCCGCGAGGGCAAAATTAAATTGGTGGTAGCCACGGATATCGCGGCCCGCGGTCTAGATGTGGAAAATCTCAGCCACGTTATTAACTATGATCTGCCGGATAATGCCGAAACCTATATTCACCGCATTGGTCGCACGGGCCGCGCCGGTAAAACGGGAACTGCTATATCTTTAGTAGAACCGATCGATCGGCGTTTATTACGTCAGATTGAACAGCGTTTGCGTCAACGTCTGGAATCTAGTCCCATTCCTAGTCGCACCGAAGTGGAAGCAAAACGCCTGGCCAAGCTGCAAAATCAGCTAAAAGAGGCTTTATCGGGGGAACGTATGGCTTCTTTCTTGCCTTTAGTGCGGGATTTAAGTGAAGAATACGATCCACAAGCGATCGCGGCGGCTGCCCTGCAAATGATCTACGATCAAAATTGTCCCCAGTGGATGAAAACCGATTGGGAAGTTCCCGCAGCGGCCAGCAGTAAACCGGTGATTAATAAAACTCCCCGCAGTGGTGGTAATAAGTATCCCTCTAAGTCGAATAACCGTCCTTCCCTGGACAAAAAAATCGTCTTTCAAGAACGTTAATTTTTAGTTCTTGAATAGATAATTTTAAGAGTTGATAGACCGTTTTGGTTCTATCAACTTTTTTTCTGTGTACAATTCATAAAAACTACACGTCAAATTCCTCCCTTTTCCCCTTAAAAAAGGGGATACCGAAGCTAGGGGGAGCGATTCTCACCAGACATCGACCAGCTAATCTGGGCCTGAAGATAACTGCTATAATCTACTTATCAATAGTTAATAATTTCGATGAATCGATCGCAACTTATCCACAGGCAAAGCTGGTTAATTGAACATTTGCCGGGGTTAAGTGACCAAGATTGCCAAAAATTAAAGGATTGCGGTATCGACACCACCGCACAACTTTTGCAAAAAGTTCGTCCGCAATTGGGTAAGGAAAAATTAGCGGTAAGAATGCAAATTCAGGCTAAACATATTAATAAGTGGGTGGCAATGGCGGAATTAGCCTCAATTCCCGCCGTGGGTTGTCAATACTGCGGTTTACTGGTTCATGCTGGTGTTGCTTCCATCCCGCAATTGGCACAGGCATCAATTCAGCAATTGCATCGACAGATTCTCCGCTTTCAGGTGGCTAATCTGCAAAGACGCGATTTATGTCCCGATATTGCGGTGATGTTAGCTTGGATTGAACAGGCGAAAATCTTAACCAGAGAGTTAAAATAAGCCCTATCTCCGATAATTTTGGCATAAATTAACCAAAAGTACTGCCATTCCATCCCCAAAGATCACCTTTCGCCTCGGCAAATTCTAGATAAATGCGATTTTTCGGTATTCCTAAATAAGCCTCAATTTCTTGACAAAAATCACTACTCATGCTTTTAGTTTGAGCGGCGGAAATAGAACCAACACTTTTAATCTCCATATAACAAACCGGCTCAAAAGTGCCAGCAAAAGTCATTTTTATCCCCGATTCTAAAGCTGTCATCACATAGGATTCGGGTTTTCCCAGATGTTTAGCTAATTTAGCCGAAAGACTCTGCAAAAGTTGATTAACCGTCTCATCATCGAGGGAGGTGACAGAAGTTTGAATTTTAATTAGAGGCATAGGAAAAATCTCAGAAATATTTTTCTATAATATAACAGTGTTGCCTGTTCCCTAAAACCAGAGACTTCGTACCTCACCATTAAGATAACTGCTATATTACCCATTGTGCTTTCAACTGTCCACAACTCAAATGTCAACAATATACACAAAAGTGGGGGATCACAACTAGATTTAGTATCAATTGCTTAACTCTTCAGTAGTAACTTCCCCGTAACCTGCCGACTTTCTAAGGCGTAATGGGCTTCTTTTGCTTGCTCTAAAGAATAGATTTGATAACAGGGAGGCTGAATCTTTCCTAAGCTTAAATAGTCAAAAAATAAAGATGCCTGTTGGTTCAAAGCCATGGGATCGGAAATATAATGGCGAATGACCGGGCGAGTCAAATAAAAAGAGCCTCGCTCAGAAGTGCGACACCCTAGCAGACGATTCAAGGCTACCGGCGGCACTTCTCCACTCGCTTGCCCACAAGCAACCAGCAAACCGCGATTTTTTAAGGCTTTTAAGCTATCTTCAAAGGTTCTCAGACCCACGGAGTCATACACCACGTCAACCCCTTGACCCGCAGTGAAATCCATCACCCCATCGACAAAATTCTCGCGGTCGTATCGAATCACCTTGTCAGCGCCAGCCTGAAACGCCAGCAGAGCCTTGGCTGCCGAAGAAACAGTACCAATCACCCTCGCTCCCCGCAACTTTGCCATTTGAACCAACAGAAAACCCACTCCACCAGCGGCGGCATGAATCAGCGCCGTATGTTGTTGATTGAGAGGGAAAGTCTCATGGGAGAGAAACAAGGCAGTCAGTCCCTGCAACAAAACGGATGCCGCTACTTCATCGGAGATAGACTCTGGTAACGACACTAACCCATCGGCGCATAGGGCGATATATTCCCCATAAGCTCCCTGTTCCACATAGGGAAATCCTACCCGTTGCCCGATATGGAAGGCTTTGACCCCAGAACCCATGGCCACAATCTCGCCAACGCCCTCCTTTCCTGGAATCAAAGGCAGAGGCGTAGAATAGACCCCAGAGCGTTCGTAGATATCGACAAAATTAACTCCAGCATACTTCACCTTGACCAAGACTTGATTAGGTTCTACCGTCGGCGTTGGCAGGATTTGCAATTGAAGCTGGTCGGGGGGTCCGTATTTTTCAACTACTATACACAACATGATGTCAACTCCTTGGGGAATTATGAATTATGAATTATGAATTGGGAATTGGGAATGATGAATTGGGGATAGGCAACGGGCAAAAGTAAATAACAAGTAAGCTGTTGTGGATTTAAACTCCATATTGATATTGTCAAAATTGGAAAAACAAGCGAAAACCCTTACTCTTGCCTGTTGCCTGTTGCCCGTTTCCTTGCCTCAATTACTAATACAAATGTTCTATGGCTTACTCTTGCACTGACATTAGGCTCAAACTTGTAAACGATAGATCGATCGCCCGCCATAGCCCATATACTTCTTGATAGGGTACTGGCCAGCCCGGATGATGCGCGTCCACATCCCGTTGTCGGGCGATCGCCGCATTGAGCCACTGATCGACACCGGGGTGACGGTGATGATAATCGTGGCAACTGGTATCCCCCACTAGAATCAGCAAGCGAATCGGAACATAGAGCATCCCTAACCTCAACCACCAAACGCACCATTGCCAGAATTTAGAGCCAAAGGGTTGATCCGCCCTGGGTAGAGGATCTCCCAAAAATATCCCCACCGTTGCACGGGCATAATAACGCTTCCCCTTTTTCAAATCCGCCTCCGGCGCGGGGTGAAGGTGTTCTGAACATTGGCGGATTAAGGTACTCATCTGATGCAACACGATCACAGGGAACAGCCAAGCCACCCCGTAGGCGAGCCACCATTGACCGAACCCGACCAAACCTAACTGGGCCAAGACCACTAACCCACTGCGTAGTTGATGGGCGCGATCGCTCGAAAATAGGCTTGAGCGTACTCGATCAATCCAGAAACGGCCATGAAAGAGAGGGGAAAACAAACCAATGATCATCCGTCGCCATAGGGCTTCTCGACTCAAACCAGGATGGATTCCCGCCCGAAGACGAAGCGCTTCCACTGTCTCATCATCATCAAGCAAGGGATCTTGATGATGTTTACGATGGCGGATTCGATATTGATCGAAGCTGAGAATCAACATTAAGGCGGAAATCCACCGTCCAAGGTATTGATCGAAGAATCGATCACCTGTGAAATTAGAGTGGGCGCAATGGTGAACGATGACCACTTGCAGTTGTCGAGAGGCGGAAACAGTGAGACTCCAACCGACAATCAACCATAGATAACCCCACCCTTGAAGGGCTAAAGCCCAACAACTGAGGGAAATCCCCAGCAACAGTAAACCGCAAACCTTGGCTAAATAGCGGCGCGGTCTGGGTTGAGGTAGAGTCTCATCGGTAGCGGGGACACCGACAACCCAGGTTAAAAATGGCTGAAGAACTTTGGGTAAAGCCTCCATTTCTTTCCTTACTCCCGACCGATTCGGCGAAGGCAAAGAATCGCGCACAGTTGGCGCTTGATTAAAAGTCAGATTGTCAGTCATAAATATTTCTAGGATGGGTGAGTGAGCAAGCCCCCTGGAGAAGTCAGGGGGCGAATCAACTATTTAGTCCCGTGGCAAACTAAAGCATTGCGAATGAGTCGAGCTTCATAGCCAGAGAGATTTTCAGTTAAATTCACGCTAAAATACTGTTCGAGCAGGTGAAAAGTGAAATCAAGTTCATTCTCTAAACCGCTCAGTCCGTACATCTTGATAACGTAGTTGCAAAGCAAACGCTTGGCGGCAAGTTTCGAGGGGGCCTGGACCACAAAAGGATCGGCAATATATTCGATCGCAATATCAGAAAGCCCTGCATCTTGAGCAAGATTAAGCATCTCCTGACGGGTAAAATGCGGGTAATCGTGGCGCGTCTTGCCGTATTCATTCACTACCTGGCCAAAAAAGCGAGCCATCGGGCCATCTTCCTCAAAATCATGGAGGACCCAACGTCCACCAGATTTTAAAATCCGCGCTCCTTCTTTCGCAGCTTGACTCCGAAAGACCCGATCAATGTGGTGCGTGCCATAAGCAAAAATTGTGGCATCGACTGACTGATTTTTCAGCCAAAAAGCGTCTTGAGCGAATTGACAAATGGCGAACATCCCCTTCTTACGACACTTCTCCACCATGAAGGGAGAACTATCAGAATTGATGAAAAGGGGTGCCGAAGATAGATGCCTTTTCGACGTTTCTTCGATATAGCCATCGCCAGCGAGAAGATCAGCGATAACATAGTTCTGCTGAAATTGCAGGGAGCCTTGGGGGTGAGTCAGCCTCAATAAATCAAGGGTTCCTTCGCACCGAACGTCGGGAAACAGCCGAATGCTCTCCAAATAGTCTTCGCCGCGTCCTTCAGTGCCAAATTCATTCTGGCTCGTCCATGCCTGAGACGAAGATCCGAAACGATCATACAGGGCTTGGGGATTGATAACCCAATCGAATAATGATTTTTGCTCAGTTCCGATCGAGGAAAAATCCGGCTTCGAGGGTGCTAAAATTGCTGTAGTTGCTGCCATGAGTCATAACTCCGTTTGCTAAATTAAGTTATTGCGGCTTTTCGTCCGCTCACTTACTCATGGGAGCCACGAGATTTTTTTTTGCAGTTGTGGGAAAAATAATTTTAAGGAAAAGACAATGCCGTGAACGACGAGCTTATTCCCCTAGTCAAGGTGGCAACCTACTGGCGGCTACGACTCCGTAATGTTGTGCCGGAAACCGGCAAACCCCTTGAAGAAAATGACTCTAACTTTCTCCCCTCAGGGAGTGAGCAGTGGTTGCAAGGGGAAAAGCGCTTTTATGAATCTATAGATAGCATTATTCAATTTCTCAACTCCCCAAGGGCGCTAACCAGCCCACCGCTAGAGATTCTCCTCCCCTTATGCGCTCTTGTGCGGATTGTCCTCGATAACCGTCATCCTAGTAGCAATGAGTGCGTCATACCTGAATCTCCTTACTATCGGGCAAAGGATACCCCAACTTGGCAGCAACTCGATCGCCTCTGGCATATCCTTAAGGATGACATTGGCAGGAAGTTAGATCCTAAAATCAAAAACTGGATCTCCGCTCCCTGGATTCAAGGGAAGATTAGTGCCAAACATAAACAGGAACTTGAGCAAGAGGACATTAATCAAGCGCAATTCCAGGTGTGGGATGATCTTGGCCTGAGCTTCAAAGGCCAACCAACCCCCAGAGGTAAGGATTCTGTCTTTAATCCCCATTACCGACAACAGAGTGGACAGTGTACCGTTAAAGGGTGGCTAGGAACACGCCTCTATCACGCCCTGGAGGGAGTAGCTATCAGAAAAGCCCAAGAGCAACGCTTGAGGGCGAATGATCCTTTAGATAACATTAAGTCTAAGCCGTCTCAAGCGTGGTGGGAGAATATCAGAGAAGCAGTGGAGGGTCCCTGTGCTAGAGAACTCCAACAGATTCAGCCCCGAAGCAAAGCATTAAGGCACATTAACGCCCAACTGGTGATCTTAAATCTCTTACCCCCAGAATCCGTCCCTTGGGAGGAAATGGCAGAACAGTGGGGGTGCGACGACACCACAATTCGCCGGTTCTATAATGACAAGTGTTGTCCTTGGCTCCAAAAACATTTTTCCGCAGAAGATCTTCTCTCGGAAGACTGAAGTTAACCCAGAAAACGGTTTCTCGAATAAACTCCTTTTCTAATGTCCCCGTTCCCTCCTAGAAAATTATGTCTATCTCTACCTCAACCTCAGATGTCAATGAGCCTCTCAATCCCCTAGAGGACTGGATTGACGATGACGAACTAGAAAACGATCCTGAGTTTCAGGCGTGGTTAGCGATCGCAGACACAACGGAGGAGGAGGACAGCACCGGACAAGCATCCTCTTCTGTTTGGGTTCCCTGGGACGCAGCGGCTCAACAGCAAGCCAATAAACTGGCCCTGGCTCACCCTAATCCCAGCTTTGGGGAATTGATTCGTCAGAACACCTTAGCGGCGGCGGTGCTGACATATTATTTAGAAGGGCATGGGATAGAGGTAGATGCGGCGGCGGCTGACTACGCTCAAGCGGTGCTACAACTACTCAATCCAACAGCAGATGTGGTGCTACCCAAGCTAGGTAAACTGGAAGCTGTATTGATTCCTCAAGACTCTGATGGAGAACCGTTGGATTTAAGCCAAGTTAGGGTCGAAATTGACCTAAATCCGGCAACCCTAGCCTATATTTTAGTCGAGTTAGGGGAAGGGGGAGCTTGGTTAACTGGGGTTCTGTTGAGTTCCGACCTGCGTCAGGATTTCCCAGAAGGCGGTGCGGTGTCCTTGGCGATGAGGAAACCTATATCGGCGCTGTGGGAGGCTTACCGTCGGTGGGAAAACTGTCAGCAAATCATGGCGCAGTATATCGATAAACAAGGCTGGTCAGCGGAACAGCGAGCGGAGGTAATCACAGTGTTAAACTGGGTCTGGGACTATCGGCAGGACTATGAGCGTCCGACGCTATTAAAGGAGTTTTTAGAAGAGAAGGCCAACGAGAATCATGAGAATTTTAAACCCTTAGTCTCGCGTCCGGAAGGGGTAAGGGAAGCAACGCCTGAGCCGTCTTCAGAGGGTGCGGTGGACTGGCTAGAGGTGGCGATGGATTTGCTTGATGAATTGGGAAAATTTGTTTAAAAAATAATTATGAAAAGTATTAAAATAATTGTCGAAAAGCTATAAAAGCTTTTTAAATTCTTCAATGGTCAATCCAGCATCGTTAACAATTCCAGCCATAGTATAAGCATTAACCGGATTGGCTCTAGGAATGACAATAATACGCTTCCCATTCGCCATCGTAATATGTTTACCTTGTCTAATGACTTGAAAACCTGCTTTTTCTAAGGCCTGAATTGCTCTTAAATGATTTATTCCTGGAAGTTTTGGCATAATTATCCAACTTCTACATAAAGAGATTCGTCATCTTTATTTAGTTCTTCGACTGTCTCTAAGTAGAGTTGAATGGCATCCTTGATATTTTCTAAAGCTTCCTCTTTAGTTTCCCCTTGTGACCAGCACCCCGGTAAACTTGGACACCATATCGCATATCCTTCCTCGCTCTCTTGTAACCTTACTTTATAGCGCATACTTACCTTTTAATTTTGACTATTATCATTTGTAATTATAACAACCGCCAAAGCAGTTAGGATATTTACAATCTCTGAAACCCTCTCAGGTTTTACTTTTGCCAGGTATAACCTGAATCATCTGATATATGGCTCAATCAGTCGTCTAACTTGAGCCAGAGCTTCTTCCCCCGAAATTGGCTGCACAGAGCCATCCCGAACCTCGCCTCTTCGTCTTTTTGCTTCAGTCACCCAAACTGCCTGAATTGTTGAATCGGTATCGAATTCTAAGCTTTCTACCAACTTGTCTGCAAGCAGCGCCCTTGATACACTAGGTAAGGACAATATCTCTTCTGTCAGTTGCTCAATTGATACCATAGCCCGTCGCAGAATAATAAACTCTAAGTATTATCATTCTACAGCAAAATCGACTAAGTTAGTTCTTTTTTGATAAATCTTTAATTAATCTGCTATGGGCAGTGCGTTACGCTATCGAAGATCGCACCCCACTATAATTAGACTAGAATTGAGTTTGCTAGAGAAAAATTCAGGGTACGGGCGAAGCATTCGGATAGGAAATCTAGGGTTTCAGCAATAGGTTATTGTCCGAATGCTTCGCCCCTACTCAATCATCTAACGATCCGTCGTAACGCACCACACCTATCATTAATTTATTTGGTGCGTTACGCTATCGAAGGGCGCACCCTACTACTACTGTTCCCTGTTCCCTGTTATAAAATAGTAAGGTGATCATTAACAAAGAGGTCAACAGATGCAAAACTTACGTCAGGTTTCTTTACTAACAAGTGGACAAGAGCAAGTCTTAAATATTCCTCCTGAACTTGCCTTATCAAGCACAGAGGTTTTGTTACGCAAAGAAGGTCATCGCTTAATCATTGAGCCGATTTCTTCCGGTTCTCTACTTTCTTTGCTGACTACTTTGCCAGACATTACAGACAATTTTCCTGATATAGATGAAGGGTTGCTTTCCCTTGATGACATCACATTTTAGTACCACCCAATGACCTATCAATATCTTCTTGATACTAACATTCTGTCAAATTTGATCAAGTATCCTCAAGGTCAGGTTTTCCGGCATATTGTAGATGTGGGCGAAGAAAGCGTTTGTACGAGCATCATTGTGGCGTGTGAATTAAGATTTGGCGTGGTTAAAACTGCTTCCTACCGTCTGGTACAGCAACTAGAACGCATCCTTGAGTTTTTGACAGTTTTGCCATTAGAATCAACTGTAGATAAGCACTATGCCCTAATTCGTAAACATTTGGAGCAAGCAGGAACCCCAATCGGTCCAAATGATTTACTGATTGCTGCTCATTCTCTAGCGCTTGATCTGACTCTTGTTACCGCAAATATTCGTGAATTTGAGCGTGTTCCTGGTTTAAAGTTAGAGAATTGGTTGATTGATGATGAGAAAATCAGTCAAATTTGATCAGATTAAAAAATGTAGAATGGTAAAATGTAGGGTGCGTTAGACGGCGATAATCTCTGCTTAAACTTAAATCTAACAATCCGTCGTAACGCACCACATCTATCATTAATTTAACTTCGTTATAACATATAATTAATTGTCAAGAGTTCTTATCTGATTAGGTAGGCGTTAAAAATTATCAGATGCCCCCCTTATCAAGGGGGGACTAAGGGGGGATCAACACCCCCCTTATCAAGGGGGGACTAAGGGGGGATCGAACCCAAAATCTATCTTCAATTTAATTAGAACCACTACTACTAAAACCAATCATGAACGAAGCAAGAATAGAAGCTTACTTAGCCCTAATCCAAGCGCTCCTCCAGTGCGAAAATGGTCAGAAACCAGCGCTATTACAAGCTAATGCGGAATTACTTGATGCAGGCTTAGTCGCTGTGATGAAGCAGTATGCAGGCTTCTTAGAACAGCAAGGAGACAGCAATAACGGGAGATGGTTGCTGAATATGGCGCAACGGTTAGAGCAAATTTTAGACCCGCCCAGAGATAACCAAAACCCCTACATCAGTTTTTTACAAACCCTACTGCAAACTGTCGAGGAAAGTGACGGAAACCGCCAAGCAATTTATCCCCTGCTTGACAATAACCTCCATCTCTTAGATGAAAACTTAGTTAACCTCCTCCGTGCTTGGGGAAATTATACCAAGGAACAAGCCAGTCCAGAGGAAACTTACGGACTAGCGGCAATACTCTATTACTTTGCTGATGCTTTTCATGAATTTCCTAAAGGTAATCCACTCATTAACCTAGCCATTGCCGTCTATGGATACGAGTTTTGTGCTGCAACTGAACGTCAACCCGGATTAGAAAGGGATTTAGCCGGAACCCTCAATAATCTGGGCAATGCCTACCGCACCCAAGCCCAACTGGGGAAAGAGCCGGTAGCCAACCTAGAACGGGCAATCGCCGCCTTCACCGAAGCCACCACCATCCGCCGCCAACCCGGATTAGAAAGGGATTTAGCCCAAACCCTCACTAATCTGGGCATAGCCTACAGCACCCAAGCCGAACTAGGGAAAGAGCCGGTAGCCAACCTAGAACGGGCGATGGCCGCCCTCAAGGAAGCCACCACCATCCGCCGCCAACCGGGATTAGAAAGGGCGTTAGCAACAACCCTCAATAATCTGGGCATAGCCTACGGCACCCAAGCCCAACTGGGGAAAGAGCCGGTGGCCAACCTAGAACAGGCAATCGCCGCCTTCACCGAAGCCACCACCATCAGCCGCCAACCCGGATTAGAAAGGGATTTAGCCTCTACCCTCAATAATCTGGGCATTGCCTACAGCACCCAAGCCGAACTGGGTCAAGAGCCGGTAGCCAACCTAGAACGGGCGATCGCTGCCTACACCGAAGCCACCACCATCCGCCGCCAACCGGGATTAGAAAGGGATTTAGCCCAAACCCTCACTAATCTGGGCAATGCCTACCTCACCCAAGCCCAACTAGGGAAAGAGCCGGTAGCCAACCTAGAACGTGCGATCGCTGCCTATACCGAAGCCACCACAACTTACCGCCAACCCGGATTAGAAAGGGAGTTAGCCCTAACCCTCACTAATCTGGGCGTAGCCTACGACACCCAAGCCCAACTGGGGCAAGAGCCGGTAGCCAACCTAGAACGGGCGATCGCTGCCCTCACCGAAGCCACCACAACTTACCGCCAACCGGGATTAGAAAGGGATTTAGCCCTAACCCT
>NZ_JADBUP010000007.1:0-11226 GCF_020245605.1 Microcystis sp. M061S2
CAGAAAAGAGCTTCTAGACTAGACATAGATGGGTTGGGGGTGCTGAGTTTATATATTTTTCAGCTTACTAGCCCCCGCCTTTTCTTTCCTCCCTTATCCCGAACTGACGTTAAGTAGGGTTTGCGGCAAAAAGTACGGGCGAAGCATTCGGATAGAAAATCTCCGGTTTCACCGATAGGTTATTGCCCGAATGCTTCGCCCCTACAGGACGCGGGCCGATGAAGACGCAAGGTTTTGAAGCACGATTCTCTCAAAATCTTGCACCTGTTTCGCGAGAAAAGCCACAAAACCGCTACCTTGCCTACATTTCACATTTATTCAGCAAACCCTAATTAATTTTTGAGAGGGCAAAAATGAGAAAAATAAGCATAAAATTGCCTAAAATCGCTAAATAGAGCATTTAATTGATTAATGCTCATTCTTAATTCTCCTGACGACCGACTCCTGACTCCTGACTCCCGACTCCTAACCCCACCAACAAACTTTTTGCCGCAAACCCTAGCTTAACACCATAGTTCGGGAACCCGTACCGATCGAGCCGTTGTCAGGGGGCCTCGTATTTCGGTAAATTAGCACTCGGAAGGTAAGAGTGCTAATCTGGAAAAGACACTTACCCAAATACAAGAGAAACGGAGGATATTCCATGGCTGCAGTCAGCATCAACGTAACTACTGTTAAACCCCTAGGCGATCGAGTTTTCGTCAAAGTTAGTCCCAGCGAAGAAAAAACCGCCGGTGGTATTTTCCTTCCCGACGCCGCTAAAGAAAAACCCCAAATCGGGGAAGTCGTGGCCGTAGGCCCCGGCAAACGCAACGATGACGGTAGCCGTACCCCTGTAGAAGTGGGTGTGGGTGACAAAGTTCTCTACTCCAAATATGCCGGAACCGATATCAAACTTGGTGGCGAAGAATTCGTTCTCCTCTCCGAAAAAGACATTCTCGCCGCCGTTTCCTAATCATCTACCCTTGAAAACCCCTATTTTGCACGAATAACGATACATTATGGCTAAATCTATTATCTACAACGAAGATGCTCGTCGCGCCTTAGAAAAAGGCATGGATCTTCTGGCCGAAGCGGTGGCCGTCACCCTTGGCCCCAAAGGTCGTAACGTCGTCCTCGAAAAGAAATTTGGCGCACCCCAAATCGTCAATGATGGCATCACCATCGCTAAAGAAATCGAACTGGAAGACCATATCGAGAACACTGGTGTGGCTTTAATCCGCCAAGCCGCCTCAAAAACCAACGATGTAGCGGGTGATGGTACAACTACCGCCACCGTTCTCGCTCACGCTATTGTTAAAGAAGGTTTACGCAACGTCGCCGCCGGTGCTAACCCGATTTCTCTGAAAAAAGGGATCGATAAAGCTGCCGATTTCCTCGTCAGTCAAATCGCCAAACACGCGAAACCCGTAGAAGATTCCAAAGCGATCGCACAAGTGGGCGCTATCTCTGCCGGTAACGATGATGAAGTCGGTCAAATGATCGCCTCGGCCATGGATAAAGTCGGCAAAGAAGGCGTAATTTCCCTAGAAGAAGGGAAATCGATGACCACCGAACTAGAAATCACCGAAGGGATGCGTTTTGACAAAGGTTATATCTCTCCCTACTTTGTCACCGACACCGAACGCATGGAATGCGTTTTTGAGGATCCCGCTATTCTGATTACCGACAAAAAAATCGGTTTAGTACAGGATTTGGTTCCCATTCTCGAACAAGTGGCCCGTCAAGGTAAACCCCTAGTAATTATCGCCGAAGACATCGAAAAAGAAGCTTTGGCAACCCTAGTGGTTAACCGTCTGCGCGGTGTTCTTAACGTCACTGCGGTGAAAGCTCCTGGATTTGGCGATCGCAGAAAAGCGATGTTAGAAGATATCGCCGTCTTAACCGGTGGTCAAGTCATTAGCGAAGATGCGGGTTTAAAACTGGAAACCACTAAAATTGACAGCTTAGGTACGGCCCGCCGTATCACTATGAACAAAGATACCACCACCATCGTCGCCGAAGGCAACGACGTGGCAGTGAAAACCCGTTGTGAGCAAATTCGCCGTCAAATCGAGGAAACCGATTCTTCCTACGATAAAGAAAAACTGCAAGAACGTCTGGCTAAATTAGCCGGCGGTGTGGCAGTGATTAAAGTCGGTGCCGCTACCGAAACGGAAATGAAAGACCGCAAATTGCGCCTAGAAGACGCGATTAACGCCACTAAAGCAGCCGTAGAAGAAGGTATCGTCCCCGGGGGTGGTACTACTTTAGCTCACCTCGCTCCCCAATTGGAAACCTGGGCTAAAGAAACCCTCCAGCATGAAGAATTAACCGGTGCTTTAATCGTTTCTCGCGCCATTGCTGCCCCCTTAAAACGGATCGCTGAAAATGCCGGCCAAAACGGTGCAGTTATTGCCGAACGGGTGAAAGAGAAGCCCTTTAATGTCGGTTATAATGCCGCTACCGGTGAGTTCTCCGATATGTTTGAGGCGGGTATCGTTGACCCCGCTAAAGTGACTCGTTCTGCCCTACAAAATGCCGCTTCTATCGCCGGTATGGTTTTAACTACCGAGTGTATTGTTGTGGATAAACCGGAAAAAGAAAAATCCGCTCCTCCCGCTGGCGGTGGTGACTTCGACTATTAATAATTAGTCTGTTTTTTCTTGACTCGATCGCAATTAAGCGATCGAGTTTTTTTTATGAAAAAACATCACTCTGGGTTAAGAGTTAATCGGCTAGGATAATATCAAGGTTTTACCCGAACTCATATCGCTATAGATTTTACCGACTCGTTTGATCGATTCTACGGTTCTCATTCACTTGAATTTGTTTGAGGTTTTCTAAATCTTGAATCTGTCGGATCTCTGGCAGTAATTCCAGTCCTTCGATTCCGAATTTTAACTCTAGTCCTAATTCGATACTGTTAAAAATTTCTCTCCGAATTCCTAAGTCTGTTGCTTCTTTGAAGATTTCGTAATACGACGAGGATTCTCTTAAGATTGCCATATCCCACCTTATGATCTCTGTACCGTTGCGCTGTCCAGTACATAAGATATGAAATTCTTGAATAATGTGGAATGTGGGGACTTCACTTTAGCTCCATCCCCCCCATCATCCCAAGAAGCGATCGAGATAGCCATTTAAAAAATACTAAAATTGATTTCAATGGCTGACCCGATTAAAACTAATGTTCTACAAATCACGATGAGATTTGCCACGAAAGGAGGGTATTTTTGGACAATTTTGTTGTTATAGAGATCGTAAAGATCTCCTAACCACTCCTCCCTCCTGTCTTTTGGCAAAATGAGGGCAACAGGTATGGCTAACCACCGAGTTGTCCAGGACTTCCGATACAAAACCTCCATAATTTGATTGACAACGGCTTCCGACTCAGACAGGTTTCCAATGGAGGAGATTGTGCCTGAACTCTTGAATGCCAGACATAGTTCTTTCTCCCAATTGGGTAAGGTGATAATACCTCCTTCTCGCACCGCCTCTGTCATCGGGACGCTCATCTCCCCATCGAGATTTGATAAGTCCTTTTTCTTCCAGGCTGTGAAGAGTAGGATAGAGAGAGCCAATACGGAGCTTTCTGTGTCCCCCACTAGCATCTGCGATGGACTCAATAATTTGCAGTCCGTATAACTCTTTATTTTGAAGAGACAATAGAACAAGCTCTTCATTAGGAGTAACAGAAACTGGTTTCGGGACTGCTCTTGAGACTGGTTTTGCGGAATTGATGTCATGGGGATTTCCTCCATTATTTGACTTTTGATTGCCCCCTGAGTCAGGGCAATACTGATTAAGTGTGCATTTCATGGTAAAGTTTCTCCTTGCAATCCCTTGAATTAATAAATTATGGTACTTTGACGTTATGGTTCTTCTGGTTTCTGTGTGGAAACGAGGTCTATACTGATAGTTTCTTCCGCCAAATAGCGATTAAAGTTTTGCCGGATAAGCATTTCTCACCTTACATAAGCAAAAATTATCACACAAAGTCGAGAAGAGCCACATTATTCTCGCTCCTAAAATTGAACGCAACAAGATCCCGTTAGAAAAAAGCCCAGAATAGTGTTAGAACAAGTCGAGGATAAGTTTGACTTTGTTGTTGATCGCAAACCACGAATAAATTTCAGGGACTGGCGGATACAGGTACAGGCAATGGTGTAGGTAGTTAATAATAATTGTCGTTCTTCCACTTTGCCTTCAACCTTATCTGTCCAAATTTGCCCGCTTATACTTATAGGGTTGATTTCTGCCACACTAAATACTAAGGTCAAGGTGTTTTGAAATGCCATTAAGGTTGTCCAGGCGTTTTGCAATGCCAATAAGGTTAATTGCTTATTCCGAATCAAGAATTCTCTCGCCTCCTCAATCATGTCTTGCTTTCTGTGACTGATGATGTGATCTAAGAGCCGTTTAAATTGAAATGGGTTTACGAATTTCGCCTCATTCTCAATCAAGAAGCTTACGAATGCCTCATTCTCAATCAAGAAGCTGTAGGTGCTGTCTTCGCGCATCATCAAGAAGTCTTTCGCCTCATTCTCAATCAAGAAGGTGTCTTGCCCCTCATTCCCAATCAAGAAGTCTTTCGCCTCATTCTCAATCAAGAAGGTGTCTTGCCCCTCATTCCCAATCAAGAAGTCTTTCGCTTCATTCTTAATCAAGAAGCTGTCTTGCCCCTCATTCCCATACATGGTAAACCCCATAGAATCAAAAACTGGCGGGGGAAACAAAACATCACCGCTTGACCGAGCATTAATTTCCAGCCTGATATCCTTGAACTGTATATCAGCAAAAGCTACGGACTCTATAAAAGCAAAAGGGGCTGAAGCCAACATAAATGCTGCCTTCGCGCATTGTTTTAATTGTTCGTTCATTAATAGTTCTCTCCTGGAAGCTGATCTTATTCTAAGATACCTTAGAAAAATGATATTTGACAAGCGGACGCTACTAATACCATTTTTCTTTATTCTTGCCCAGCGTCCTACTCCCCTCTCCCCTTCTGGGCTATCCCTTATAGGGATATTTCTTAACAATTTTTTCAGTAAGCACTCCAACCCTTATCCTGACTTGATTTTTCTCTGTCAGTAAGGGTGTTAACAAGGAATATTACAAATTGTTAACCGAGTCTTGAAAGCGTTGTGCTGCAAAGGTTTGAAATGTTAAGAAAGATGTGACTAAAGGACAGGGGGGTGAGGGAAATTAACCATCTCTGCCATTACTTCAGAAAAATGGTATAAATACCCTTCTCGCAGGGGTATTTTTCTGTAAATTTAGTTGCCGCAGCTTGGGTTGAACAGAGTGAAACCCAACAACCGAGGATTTATGTCGGGTTTCGTTGCCTCAACCCGACCTACGAATTTACTCGGCCATATCTACTTTTAGATCGGTGAAATCTTTCTGTAAAGAGTCTAATTTTTCCGTGATATTTGTCAGGATAATTTCTAGGGAATCGGTGACGGGGGATTGACTCATCTGAATTTCCGGGAATATTCGATCGCCTAGTAATATTGTAGGCTGATAATCGTTGCCGTTGCCTCTGGATTGGTAATTCTGCCATCTTTCGGGAGTGATAGAATGCGAAGTATCCCCCGCAACAAGGAATTTAGTTTATGAGTCAATCGGGAGAAACCGTCACCTATTCCCTAGAAGCCATCCTGACGCGGATCGAGGGAAAGATCGATCGAATCGATGATCGCCTGACAAAACTAGAGGTAGGACAGGCAAAATTAATCGAGAAAGTCGAGGGAATGGATAAGCGGTTAGAAAGGCTAGAAAACGAACAATCGGGGCTAGTTAAGGATATATCCGATTTAAAAGGGGCGAAATCGCTGATTATCCCCGTAACCGTCGCGATTATTACCGCCATACTCACGGTTTTCCTTCGCTCTTTACCCTCTCCCTAGACGAATCGCGCCCGGCCTAGAAATTGCCAAGTCTAGCGGAACGAGCGCCAGCTGGCGGGGGTTAGGGAGATGGGCAGAAATTCCTTTTCCATTCGCCCGCAGGTAAGCTGTTGACTATCTAAATTACTGGTTAAGACTGTCTATGAGTGCCGGAGTTGGGAGCGGGGAGAGGTAGTTCGAGCATTTGTACTAAACTTTTCAAGACGCGGTTTCAAGGCAGTACAGCTTATCTATACCAGGATTTCGGCAAAACATGAAAATTATCGCCTACACCTATACCAATCCCCTGCTTGATAGTCCCCCCGATGCCTCGATTTGGGCCTATTCTCCCGAACAAGTGTATCAGGATTTTGGTGATCGCTCACAACGGCAGCAACTGCTCCGCGATTGTCAAGGAACTCCCCCCCGACTGCTGATCCTGCGTCGTCTAGCAGAATTGGGAGACAATGGCACAGAAGTTAGCAAAATTTTACAATCCTTAGAAGCCCTCGACATAGATATAATTGCCCTAGAAGACCCAGATTATAAGCTGAATTTTGCCAAGATTCTGCAAGAAATATCAAAAAACGAACTAAGTAATCGTTTAAAAGTAGGTCACGCTCACAATCGTCTGCAAGCTTTACCTCCCCCCGGAAAAGCACCCTACGGTTATCGTCGTGGCAAGGAGCGTTATATACTCGATCGCAGTACCGCGCCGGTAGTCAAAGACTTTTTTGATCGCTTTTTGATTTCCGCTTCCCTGCGTTCCACGGTGCGCTATCTAGAAAAACGCTACGGTAAGAAGATATCGGTAGCTACTGCCCATAAATGGCTGACTAATCCCGTTTATCGCGGCGATTTGTGCTATCTCGGTCAAGATATTATCCCCGATACCCACACCCCGATTATCTCCCGGGAAGAAGCGGCCCAGATCGATCGCATCCTGAGAAATAATCGCAAATTACCCCCCCGCAGTGCCAGCGCCCCGCGTTCCTTAGCGGGTTTAGTCGTCTGTAGTCAATGTCAATCGGGGATGACGATTACCAAAGTGACAGCGCGAGGAAAGGGCCTAGAATACCTCTATTTGCGACCTTTGCAATGTCCCCGGACAAAAAAATGTTCGGCGATCGCTTATGAAAAAATTCTCAATAGCACAATCGAGCGCATTTGTCAAGACCTACCACCGACGATCGCTCAGATATCTTTACCGGATTTAGAGGGGATCAAACGGGGAATGAGCGAGGAAATAGGACAAAAAAACGATATTTTGTCCCAATTGCCCTCCCTAGAAGCGGCGGGAATTTTAGATCAAGAAACGGCTAATCTACGGGCCTATAAACTGAAAAACGAGATCGCGCAGATTCAAGGACGTTTAGACCAATTACCCCCCGATAACCTGACCATTATCGCTCGTGCCGTTGCTTTTCCGCAATTTTGGCGAGATTTATCGGAAATCGAGCGCCGTTTTTATTTTCGCGAGTTTATCCGTCGCATCGAAATCGAGAGGGAAACGGCTAATAATTGGCATTTACGTTTAATCTTCGTTTTTTAAGAGTCTCGGACAATCTTAAAGTTAGCTAAAAATTGAGGAATTTTTGAGTGATCAATGCTAAGAAAAAGGCCAACAGCGATCGATCTCAACTATGAGCAATAACAAAAGATTAACTAGGTATAAAAAAGGGCGAAAATCTTCCAGGAGAAAACCCCACCTTTACGATTATCACTATAACCAACCCGGGACGATGCCGGGGTTGATCACCATCGATGAAAATGCCGTTGCTACCGAGATATTTTTAATTAATTATAATTCTCAACAAGCCACTATAGTTAATAATCTCTTACCTCAAGACTGTCTTAAATATTTATCCGATGATTCCATCTCTTGGGTTGATATCGTCGGTTTGGGTAATGAAGATAAACTGCAAGAGTTGGGGGAAATTTTTCATTTACATCCCTTAACCCTTGAGGATATAGTCAGTATTCCCCAAAGACCAAAAGTGGAAGAATGCGAGAATTATATTTTAATAATAGTGCCAATGGCTATCCTGATCGATCATCAGGGTTTTTTGCTAGAACAAATCAGTTTAATCGTTGGGAAGAATTATGTTTTAACCGTGCAGGAAGAAGGACAATACGATTCTTTAGAGGCAGTTAGGGAAAGAATCCGTTTAAATAAAGGTTCCATCCGGCAGCAAAAATCGGGTTATTTAGCCTACTCGATTTGGGATGCCATTATTGACGGTTATTTTCCTGTTTTAGAGTCCTACGGAGAAAGAATCGAGGAGTTAGAAAACGAAATTTTAGCTAGTCCCACGGAACAGACTTTATCAAAAATTTACCAAATACGTCAGGAATTACTCTCCCTGCGACGAGCAATTTGGCCGCAGAGGGACATCCTCAATGCGCTTCTACGGGATGAGTACATTGTCATCGATACAACGATTAAACCCTATCTAAGAGACTGTTATGACCATGTGGTACAAATCCTCGATGTTATCGAAAATTACCGGGAATTTGCCAATGGTTTAATGGATTTTTACCTATCTTCCGTGAGTAATAAAATGAACGAGATTATGAAAACTTTAACGGTAATCTCGACGATTTTTATCCCGCTCACCTTCATTGTCGGTATTTATGGCATGAACTTTAATACTGATAAATCCCCTTATAATATGCCCGAATTAGAATGGTATTGGGGCTATGTATTCGTCTGGGTGTTGATGCTAACCGTTGCTTTCAGTTTAATCATTTTCTTTTGGCGACGCGGCTGGTTTAAGAACCTATCGACAGTGAAGAAAAGATAAACTGTTAAGCAGATTAGACAGACTGGATTACCTTGCCGGCATCTAGCAAGAGAAAATGGCTATCACAGAGAAATTAATAATTTAGTGTCTGCGGTATTTTTTAACACTTTCAGTTGATGGCTTCTAATTTTGTCCAACCAACTATAGTGCTGGTTGTGACATTGATAGACGATATCGATGTCACCAATCTCTGACTTAACTTGAGCCAAGTAGTTTTCTAGTTCGCTAATTTTCATAACCAATCTCGCTTGCGCTGAAGGACATCAACCCTAAACCAAGAATTATCCCTAAAGGATAGGGGTGACTACAGTTACTATTATAGGCCGATCATAATTCTTAAAAAAGTTCTTATCTAACAAAGTTAGCTAATGTCAGGGTTAGATGATATCGGCGAAGTTTCTTTCTAGTCGTCTAGGGGTCAGCGCCATGACTAGGTAAAAAAGCTTATTTACCCATAATCGCGCCAAGTCAATTGAGCAAGCGGTCGATAAAATTTCCTTATTATCGATTTTAGACGAGTTACTGAAATTGGCACTAACCGTTAATTATTTTGAGGAGTTTCAGCAATTTTTTGAATAATGGTCTCAATAATTTTCTGGATTAAATGAACCAAACAGAGGAAAATCGAATTATCTTAATCTGTAAGGGGAAGTTGCCAAAAAGGAGACAATTGTGCGACGGGGAAGACATAAAATTTTTATCGGGATGGCCCCGGGGGTCGGGAAAACCTATAAGATGCTGGAGGAGGGGCATAGCCTGAGAAAGCAGGGAACCGACGTGGTGATTGGACTGCTCGAAACCCACGGCCGGAAAGAGACCGCCGCAAAAGCCGAGGGATTGGAAATTGTACCGAGAAAAATCCTAGAGAAAGAGGGAGTCACTCTCTCGGAAATGGATACAGAAGCGATTATCGCCCGCTCACCGCAGCTGTGTCTGATCGATGAATTAGCCCACACGAATGCACCAGGTTCGGAGCGAGAGAAACGTTTTCAGGACGTGGAGATAATTTTATCTCAGGGAATCGATGTTTACTCGACCGTGAATATCCAGCATATTGAGAGTTTAAACGATCTAGTCGCCCGAATCACTGGGGTGGTGGTGCGGGAGCGAATACCCGATCGAATTTTGGAGGAAGCTGATGAAGTGATTGTGGTAGATGTTACCGCCGAAACCCTAGAGGAAAGATTATTAGCGGGAAAAATCTACGCTCCCGAAAAGATCGAACAATCTTTAAATAATTTCTTTCAACGACGTAATTTAATCGCCCTCCGGGAACTGGCCTTGCGCGAAGTGGCCGATACGGTAGAAGAAGAAGCGAGTAATTCCACAAAATTTATCGGTCAATCCTGTCCCGTTCACGAACGGGTATTAGTCTGTATTTCCACCTATCCCAACTCTTTACGATTATTACGTCGGGGAGCGCGGATAGCGGGGTATATGAACGCGGAATTTTTCGTGATTTTCGTCGATAAACCCGAGCGCTTTCTCACGAAAGAGGAGGCTTTACATATCGAAACCTGCGAACGTTTATGTCGGGAATTCGAGGGGAAATTCTTACGGGTTAAAAGCTATCAGGTGGCGGCAGCGATCGCTGAAGTGGCCGAACGGGAACGGATCACCCAGATTGTGATCGGGGAGAGCCTTCAATCGCGCTGGAAGAATTTCATCAAAGGTTCTTTCACCCAAAAACTCATGCGTCTGATCTGGCAGAAAAATATCGATCTTCACATCATCGCCACCGATCCAAAAGTACCAATTAAAGACGCGCGGGCCAAGGGGGTGAAAAGGTGACTACCTGACTTGAAAGAGGTTGTGGGGTGTGGGGTGTGGGGTGTAGGGTGTGGGGTGTGGGGTGTGGGGTGTGGGGTGTGGGGTGTGGGGTGTGGGGTGTAGGGTGTAGGGAAGGAAACCTCGGGACTTTCTGCCACTTCCCCAGTCCCCCTCTCAAATCAGCAACGCCCTCTGGGATGATATTCTAGGAGTTAATCTTTAATGCAAATCCGTTGTCACTTAAGGGAGTTAACTCATGCAGGTAAATAATCTCGGCTTTATCGCTAGTATCCTATTCGTCCTAGTACCCACTGTTTTCCTCTTGATTCTGTTTATCCAAACCAGAGAGGAAACCGAGGGTTAAATTCCTTTTTTATCTCTCAATCCAAGCTTTTGGGGGGTTCTACCCCCCAAACCCCCCGTTGGGGGCGTGGCGCCGCCCCCAAACCCCCCGCGCATTAGTTTTTCGGTGGGATGCTTACACGCAGCTGCCAATACATCTATCATAATTTAACAGTCACTCCCCTTGCAGAAGTGCCTCTCCTGATATGTAGCCTATACTCAGCGGATTTAGTATAACCTATCGGTGAAACCGGAGATTTTCTATCCGAATGCTTCGCCCGTACTTTTTGCCGCAAACCCTATTTAACCCCAGTTCGGGTTAAGCAGCGGGGGGTAAAGCCCATTCCATCTTCAAGGAGGGTTTTTTCGGCTGGTGACAGTAAGCAATCAAACCACAGAGAAGATTAACGCAAAAATTAACAGGGCTGCGGTGGCGGGAA
>NZ_JADBUP010000070.1:0-19410 GCF_020245605.1 Microcystis sp. M061S2
AGTCAATTCCTAATAGTCTTTTAGTTTGTTTCGGATATTTTTGAATGTATTCCCAAGTGTAGTTTTTCATGGCTTTTTTTGATTTACTATTTGTTTTATTATATCCTATTATTGTGATTTAATTAAATTATGGAGAGGTCTATTTATTCAGCAAACCCTAAATAGAAACATGGACTAAAAATAAACCCCACTCAACTGGCTAATTGAAGGGGCATTGTATTTTTCATGAGCAATTTAGCTTACTTTTGTGGTTTCTTTTTCGGCTGATTTGGATGGCTTCAGTTTGCGTTTGAGGGTTGAACCTACTCCCAGAGTACCGAGGACTCCAAGACCAAAGAGGGAGGCGGGTTCAGGTACTTGTTGTGCTGTTTGTGCTGTCCCAAAAGTTACGGGTAAAGATACTGAAGCTACAACCCTGGAGAAACCAGGTGAAACGGTTGAACCTTCAAGATTCACAAGCTGACCAGTCAAGACGTCACGGAAAGTACCGATTTCATACCTCCTGTTGCCGAACGGATTTCCTGAGTTCTGAAACCTTACTGTGGCCTGGTCAAGACCAGAAACGTTACCAGAAACGTTTGCATTAAAAGTTAACGTTGAAGATGTGGCATTAACAAAAAATTGCCCTGTTCCGATGATAGAGCCACTAGGAATGACGACAGTATCTAAAGTAAAAGGAGTACCATTAACTGTCAAGGTAAGGTTAACGTTGGTAAAGGGATTGGGAGTACCAGTTGAATTGATAGTATAGCTACCTATTGGCACATCTACGGTTCCCACCAAAGAAGCGTTATTACCTGATTCACTCCAACTGCGGTTAACGGTATAGGTAATAGCCTTTGCTGCCACAGGAGTGAGCATAGCAGCGAGAGAAGTTGCGCCAGCTAAAGCTAGGGTGGGAATTAATCGGTTTTTAATCATCTTGATTGAGCAAACGGGTGAATAGAGGCAACTATCGTCTTCCTTGCAGCTTGGTCAAGCAACAGCCTAACCCAAGACAACAGGCAGACGAAAGAGATAATACACATTCCCCCCCCCACAAATGTATCAAAAACTACAATTTAATAATTCTTTACATTCTTCTCCCCGACTAGCGACTCATACTAAATCCGTTGAGTATAGGCTACATATCAGGACAGGCAAAAGTGGTAATAGATAATCAGTGTTTAATAACCGGATTTAGTATTAAGACTTGTTCTAAGCTTAACCTGCTTTTTGCCTTACTCAAATTGGCCAAGTAAAAGACTCATTTCGTTAACAACATTCTCACTTGCCTTTAACGCTTCTTTTCTAATTGCTTGAATTTCGGTCATACTTTTTGCGATTCTCTGCTGTTCAGATTGGGGTGGAATAGGCACTAAAACTTTTAACAAATCATCCCCTAAAATAGTAGGAATGGCATGACCTGTCATGTACCTTTTAATCTGACGCAAAAAAAAGTCTGTTCGCATATATACTAATAAAAACAAAGGCTCGACTCCCTGAATATTTCTTAATACTGAAAATCCATTTGAGCAAATTGCTCCGTCTTCATCTTCCGTGATTAGGGCTGTTGCTTGGCGTGGACTTCCCGTACTTGCTCCTGAAATTGCTGTAATAATATCGCCTTTGTACAATCTATAAGTTGCGCGAGATGGGGCCTCGTGTGCCTTAATTATTTGTTGGGAAACAACTTGCATTGTACGGTAATCAACATCGGAAATAGCGATATATCTAATTTCACTATCCCTAGCTAAACGAAAATCAGCCGCATCTCTCAAAATATCGGCAATTTCACCTAAAGGTTTCGCCCCAATAGATTTTAGATGTTCTAATAATTTTTGGTCATTGGGTAAATAATGTTCGGCATCCAGTCTCGAATTGAGCAGGGTATTCTTAACTGTATAAATACAATCGCTGTTTTGTGCAAATTCCCCATTGATAAATGACCTAAAAGAGTGAGAAATATCATCTATATCATCGTCAACTATTGGCAAACCTGATTTTTTTCGGGCTATAACTCCCGACTCGTCGCGCTTATATATTGTTTGTCTTTTAACGTCATAGCCTATTTTTTTGATTTGTGCCATAAAACAAGAATCATTGTCTGCTGGTAATTTTTGAACTACTAAAAGTGATGTCTTGATTCCAGTGCCGTAGGGTACAAAGGCTTCTGGCGGTATGGAAACAACACCTAATATTTTTGTTTGGGAGCGCAACCAATACCGAATCGGTCCATTAGAGATATTTTGTAATAAACCATCGGGCAGAATAATCGCCATGCGCCCACCTGCGCGCAATAATTTTATAGATTTCTCAATAAATAAAATATCGGGCGACTGACCCGCTAAAACGGTTGGGGAAACTTGCCAACTATTGGACGCTGATTTATGCCATTTCCGGGCAAGAAGATATGATTGAAGAATTTTCTGGTCTTCTACTTTTCCTTTATTTCCGAAAGGAGGATTGGTCAAGATAACATCAAAAGAATTATTTAATTTTTCATCTTCGATAAGCGCATTAGTGCAGATAATTTCTGAACCTGTGCCACCTTCAAAAACTAAACGAATCATTCCCGAAAGGGCGACATCAGGATTAAATTCAATTCCTGTAATACTTTCTTGCACAAAACTTGCTATATTGAACTCTGGATTATTTTGTCGAACATGGTTTATTGCTTGAATTAAAAAACCACCACTTCCGCAAGCAGGATCTATAATTTTTTCGTTTGGTTTGGGGTCTATCATTTCAACCGCAAGACGGACAATTGGGTGAGGGGTAAAAAATTCTCCCCTATCTCCACGCTGGTGTCTATTTACAAAAGTCTGAAAGGCTTCCCCTTTTATATCGCCAGATGTTTTAGTTAAATTAATGTACTGTAACCTGCCTACAATATAAGCAAGAGTCAAAGGTTTTAACTTGAATGCGTCATCGGTGAAAAATCCCCGATAATGATTCTTGATGGAGCTAAATAATTGACTGAGACGCGACATAAATTCATCGGACTTATTGGCGACGATGGCTTTATATTCACTTGCTGTAACGCCAAAATTTACAGATTGCTTGTCAGATTTTTCATCATGAAGTTTGATGATGATTAGTTTAACCATCTCGTGAAAAATCTTGTCTTTGAGCATTCCTTCGTTGGCGTAAATATAATTATGGCACTCTTCAAAAACTGCGGAAAGATTGTTAGAAGGTCGTAATTCCTGAATTTGCGGGAGTTTTTCAGGTAACAGGCTATCTTCGGAAAATAACAATCCTTGCTCTTTCATTTACTGCGCTTGATTTGACCGTTTCCCCTTGCGGGTTGTTGAATAGATAGACTATTTTTAGCCTCGACTGCATTCCTAGCAAACCAGTCTTTTAGTGGACAGAGATCATCGCCATCTTGATTAAACAAGAACTTGCTCCTATACTCTAATTGTAGAATATAAATTAGAGGATGTCAAGAGATAAAAAATTCAGTTTAATGTTAACCAAAGTGAGTAAAAAAAGCTGAGAGATTGTTGATGACAGAAATTCGGAGCATCTTTCAAATTGACAAGGCCTATTGTTCAGCCTTTTGATCAGGTGAGTGCCACCCACCTGACTCATTTTAGCTAAACATTAAAACGGAATAGTAAGACATCACCCTCTTGAACAATGTATTCCTTGCCTTCACTTCTGACTAAACCTTTTTCTTTAGCAGCGCTCATCGTGCGACTATTAACTAAATCCTGATAAGACACGGTTTCTGCACGAATAAAACCCCGTTCAAAATCCGAGTGAATAACTCCAGCTGCTTGAGGTGCTTTCATGCCAGAAATAATCGTCCATGCGCGGGTTTCTTGGGGACCGGTGGTGAGATAGGTACGCAGTCCTAATAACTCGTAGGTAGCTTTAATTAAAGATTTTAATCCCCCTTCTTCTACTCCTAAAGAACCGAGAAAATCTTTTCTTTCTTCCTCCGACAATTCCACTAATTCCGATTCTACTTGAGCAGAAACGATCACAACTTTTGCCTGTTCCTGTTGGGCAATTTTACGGACACTTTCTACCCAATCATTACCCGTGGCCAGATCATCTTCGCTAACATTAGCGGCATAAATAATCGGTTTACGACTCAATAAACCGAGATTTTTAATTAATTCTTCTTCCTCTTTGCTTAAATCCACTTTTCGCGCCGAAATACCGTCATTAAGACAAATTAGGATTTTTTCAAGGATAGCCAATTCTTCGGCGGCTTCCTTGCTATTTTTCGCCTGTTTGCGTAAACGTTCCACCCGCTTCTCCACCTGTCCCAAATCCGCTAGAGCTAACTCTAGATTAATCACCTCGATATCCCGGGCCGGATCCACAGAACCGGAAACATGAATAATATCATCATTATCAAAACAGCGCACCACATGAACGATCGCGTCCACTTCCCGGATATTAGCCAAAAATTGATTACCCAATCCTTCCCCGCGACTCGCACCCTTGACTAATCCGGCAATATCGACAAATTCAATCCGCGTCGGCACGATTTTCTCAGAATTAGAGATTTTAGCCAAAACCTCCAGACGTTCATCGGGGACGGATACCACACCCACATTCGGTTCAATGGTACAAAAAGGGAAATTAGCGGCCTCGGCCTTGGCATTAGCCACCAGAGCGTTAAATAGGGTCGATTTCCCCACATTTGGCAGTCCCACGATTCCAGCTTTTAACATAAAAATTGCTTGATAAACATCATCCCGACCTCTCACTATATCAGGCTGCCCCTCGTTTTTGTGAATCCGGTTGATGAGAAAGACTCTCGATAGTTAACAGCTTAGTTAACATTTATTCAAGTTCCTTAACTAAAAGTAGGCGAGACTTTACAAGAGATTGCGAGAATGGGATGTAATGCTTGAGACTGAGTTAGGGTGAAAAGTAAGAAAGAATACACTTGTGGCACTGGGCAAAATTATGGCAAGACAGGCCTTTCGCTTCTAACTACGTCCTGAGAGTAATTTTCAGTGCTATGACAGTATATTTCCTAGGGCGATCGAGTGTAAATATCGTCCAATCGCCGCAACCAATCACTAAATCATTGTTGGGGGTATCTGTATGAATCAAAGTATCGGAGCAAACACGCGTAATGTGGCCCTTGTCGGCCCCTACTCCAGTGGAAAAACCTCCTTACTGGAAAGTTTACTTTTCGTAACAGGAGCGATCACCAGAAAAGGTAAAATTAGCGATCGCAACACCGTCGGTGATAGTTCCACGCAAGCGCGGGATCGACAGATGAGTGTAGAAGTTTCCATTGCCCATAGTCAATACCAAGACCTAAATTTTACCTTTCTCGATTGCCCCGGTTCGATCGAATTTGCCAGTGAAACCTATAATGCCCTCGTCGGGGCCGGTGCTGCTATTATCGTTTGTGAACCGGTGGTCGATCGAGTTCTCACCCTGGCTCCCTTGCTAAAATTCCTCGATGATTGGGAAATTCCGCATCTAATCTTCATCAACAAGATGGATCGCTGTAATAGTCACTTTAACGAAGTCCTACAAGCTCTCAAATCCGTTTCTAGTCGTCCCCTCGTTCCCCAACAATATCCTATCCGTCAGAACAACGAAATTATCGGATTTATCGATTTAATCAACGAACAGGCTTATCATTACCATGCTAACAGTCCCGCCGATCCTGTAGCTTTACCCGACCACCTCAAGGAAGAAGAACAGATTGCTCGACAAGAAATGCTGGAAACGATCGCCGAATTTGATGATCATCTTTTAGAAGAACTCCTCGAAGATATTAACCCCTCCCGGGAAGAAATTCTCCAAGACTTAAAACAAGAACTGGGAGCCGATCAGATAGTACCCGTGTTCTTCGGTATGGCGGAACGGGACTATGGTGTGCGTCATCTCCTCACCGCTTTAGTGGAAGAAGCGCCGGCCCCGACAATTACCGCCAATCGTCGCGGTCTCGATCCGGGTACCGATGGAGATGCAGTGGTACAAATCCTCAAAACCTATTTTACTCCCCAGGGCGGTCGCCTCTCCCTAGGGCGAATCTGGCAGGGAACCCTTAGCGATGGCATGGCCTTAAACGGTGTGCGGATTGGTGGTATCTATCGTCTCATGGGACAACAACAGCAACCCCTACAGCAGGCCCAAGCGGGGGAAATTGTCGCTCTCGGTCGTTTGGAGGGAATCGCCACCGGAGATGTGGTTAGTAGCGGCAGTCAAAAACCCGATCTTCCCAAAGGATTACAGCTTAAACCCGTCTTTGCCTTGGCCATTGCCGCCGCCAATCGCAAGGATGAAGTGAAATTAAGTTCAGCTTTGACAAAACTGCTCGAAGAAGATCCTTCCCTCTACTGGGAACAACACGGTGATACTAAAGAAGTGATTCTCTGGGGACAGGGAGAAATTCATCTGCAAGTGGCCCTCGATCGCCTAGCACGCAAGTATAATCTACCGATGACCACCCATTTACCCCAAGTTCCCTACAAGGAAACGATCAAAACCAGCACCAAATCCCACGGACGTTATAAACACCAAACCGGCGGTCACGGTGCTTTTGGTGATGTGTACCTCGATATTAAACCCCTGGCCCGGGGGGAAGGTTTCCACTTCCATGAAAGCATTGTCGGTGGTGTTGTCCCCAAACAGTATATCCCCGGGGTGGAAACGGGAGTGCGGGAATATCTCGGTCATGGTCCTTTGGGTTTCCCCGTGGTCGATATCGATGTTACTCTCACCGATGGTTCCTATCACAGTGTCGATAGTTCCGAACAAGCTTTTAAACAAGCGGCCCGTCTAGCGATGACGGAAGGACTGCCTAAATGTCATCCGGTCTTATTAGAACCAATTCTATCGGTGACGGTTCTCGCTCCCTCAGAATACACCGCCAAGGTTTTACAGTTAATCAGTGGTAAACGCGGTCAAATTCAGGGTTTTGAAGCTTCTGAGGAGTGGAAAGGTTGGGATCAGGTGACGGCCTATCTCCCCCAAGCAGAAATGCACGATTTGATCGTTGAATTGCGTTCTCTGACTATGGGTGTCGGTTTCTTCCAGTGGGATGAGGATCACCTGCAAGAAGTGCCGGATAAACTGCGCGATGCGGTTTTAGCTATGCAGGGTAATGGTAACAAGTAAAGTCTTCTTGGCTGTCAGTAAGGTAGAGCGATAAATTAGCAAGAGATGGGCTTTTATTGGCTCATCTCTCCCTTTTCTGGCAAAAAATGACAGAAGGGTTCCATAAGATTATCCTAGTGCTATACTGCCCCAAATTAGTCCAGGAATTCTCAACCTAGAGGGGTTAGAATCTTCTAGGGAAGGGATGAATCAATGGACGATAATCCAAGGAGTGGAAATGGGCAGACCCAGCAGTTTACAATTAAAGTTTCAGAAAAACAACTGGTCAATTACGGAAGTTTCTGTGGGTGGTGCATCAGTTCTAGTCTGCCAAGGCAAGATGATAATTGCCGATGGGGAAACAAAAAGCGATATAAAAAGGTCATTGTGAGAGCGGTTGCCGAAGTTGGTAAAAAGGAGATGAACAATGTTAAAACATTAAGACCTGCAAGGATCAATCTCGGTTTTGTGGGATGGATGAGAATGAACTTGACAGGGTATATCGAAAAATATAAAATTTCTTGAGGGATAACCAAGAAAAAATACGGCAGTTATCTTAATGACGAGGCCGTAGGCGAAACGAGTTTATACCTTGTTTTTCAGAGAAACCCTGTCAAAATCAATGAAATGTCTATAGCTAAAGCCTATTAAAATTAATCATTATGCTCACCTCTTATCAGGAACTACAAAAAAAACTTAGTTTGTCGTTACAAGACTTAAATAGTTTTGCCGACAAATTCCAAGAAAGTTATGATATTATAGTATCTTCAAACGAAATCAATGAGAATCACGGTGTCGGGGTTCTTTTAAAGAGAATTTTCCCTGATACCAGTGGGATAGTCTCCCTACGAACCACTAATCTCTACGGAGGGGAGCAGGACTTTGGAGTCCAGAATTTCTGTCTAGATGTGCGCGGTTGTTCCTACGGGGAAATTTTAGTAAAAATTCAAAATTTATTTGTTTATTTAAAACCGAAAAGAGTCTTAGTAATTCCCTACTTTATCGAAGATTTTTATGTAGCCATAGCGATTAAATCTCTCTTTCAAGTCCCCATTTGTACCTACCTGATGGATGATCAAAACATCTATATCAGGGCTGTGCCCGATGGGATTGTTAGGCAATTAATCGATAATAGTGATCTAGTTTTGGGTATTTCTAAGCCCCTGTGCCAAGCCTATAGTAAAAAATACGAAAGAAAAATTTGGTTTGTACCGCCCCTAGTAGAAAGTTATTTAATGCCCCCAGAAATTACCGTCCCCGATTCTATGGCAAGAGGGATTTTGATCGGTAATATATGGTCTCAGACTTGGTTAGAAAATCTCAGACAATTATGTCGAGAATCCCAGATAAAATTAGATTGGTATGGCAATCCTAATCGTCAATGGGTGCAATTCCAAGAACCAGAGTTAGAACAAGATGGTATCTTCTTTAAAGGTTACTGCAGCCAAGATGCTCTCATCTACTACTTACGTCAAGCCCCTTTTGCAATCGTTCCCACCGCCAGTTCTGAAAACGAGCAAGAGCGGCCTGAATTCGCCTGTTTGAGTTTGCCTTCCCGTATTCCCTTTATTACCGCCGTTGCTAATACTCCGATCATTATTGTTGGCCGTGAAGATAGTGCCGCCGCTCAGTTCGTCAAAGAATTCGACCTAGGAACTGTCTGTGATTATAAAGCTCAAAGCTTATTAACAGAAATAGAGAAACTGCAAATAGAAAGCAATCAACTGCGGTTCCGTTATTCCAGTCAAAAATTAGCCAAAAGCTTAAAAGCCGATCATTTTGATGATTGGCTCTGGAGATCGTTAGAACAGGGAAAACCCATCGATAATCGCTTTGAACAATTCGAGAAAAATAGCCTTAAGTGCAGTGTGATCGTCACCGCTAGTGAAGTCAATCAAAGTCACGGGACAGGAGCCTTGGTCAGAAGAATCTTTCCCGATGATAGCGAGATTATTTCCATCCGTTCCGATAATCACTATGGTGGTGAACAACAATTCGGGGTCTTAAGCTTCCACCTTGACCATAAGAAAATGTCGCGACCGGCGATATTTCAATCAATTCTCCAAACTCTCGGACACCATCAAGTCCAAAAAGTTTTTTGTGTCCCCTACTATGCCAGCGATATTCTGACATCGATCGCTATTAAGGAATTATTTAATGTTCCCCTTGCCACCTACATCATGGACGATCAGAATATCTGCGTTCAGGAGATTCCCGATGCTTTGATGAAAGAGTTTTTAAGCAAATGTTCCCTTCGTTTTGCCACCCATCCCGAACTCCGCGACGCTTACGAAAATAAGTACGGCTACAAATTTTGGCTCCTACCGGCGATCGTTCCCCACCGTCTCATTAATAGTGAAGTTGCCGAAGTTTCTCCCCAACGCTGTCAAGAAAAATGGGGAGCTTTATTAGGGAGCATTTGGAGTCCCCAATGGTTCCAATCTCTTTTAGAGAGTATTCAAGGAGCAGGAGTTAAACTAGATTGGTATGGCAATTCTAACTATTATTGGCTCAAAGAATCTGCCGCAGAATTAGAAAAATGGGGACTTTATAGCCAAGGACTCTATCCCGAAGAAAAACTAGCACAACAACTACAAGCATATCCCTTTGTTATTGTTCCCACGGGAACCATGGACGAAAGAGATGATCGGACAGAATTGTCTCGCCTTAGTTTACCCGGCCGGATTATTTTTAACCTCGCCACCGCTAACACCCCGGTAATTCTTTTAGGCAGTAATAAAACCTCGGCGGCTAACTTTATTAATCGCTTTCAAATCGGTGTGGTTTGTGATTATACACCCGAAAGTTTGGCCGCAGCCGTGGACTACGTTCTTAACCCAGAAAATCAGCAAAGAATGCGAGAAAATGCCGTTAAAGTAGCGGCAAAATTCTCCGATCGAGGGATCGATCAATGGGTGTGGCAGTCCCTAGAAAAAGAACAAGCAGCCGATGACAGATTTGAAGCAATTTTACCTCGATCGCCGATCGATGCCGTGACTTTTATTGAACCCCCCGTTCCCTCAATTATTTATAAAGATTATGCTCAAGTCTATCAAGTGATGCGACGTTTACGAGGGCAAAAATATCAGCCCGATTTTGTGGTTGATGTGGGAGCTTCCCACGGTATTTGGTCTCATACCGCTAGTCAATTATTCCCAGAAGCTCGCTTTATCCTCATCGATCCGCTAATCTCAAAATACGAGCAATTAGCCAGAAATTACTATATCTGTAATATTCCTAAAGCGGAATTACTAGAAATTGCCATCTCTAATCAAGCTGGTCAGTTAAGTTTTCAAGTTTCCCCCGATTTGTACGGTAGTTTCTTACTCACTCCCGCCGATTTTAGAAACTATGAAACGATTACAGTGGCAGTAAAAACCCTCGATCAGGTGGCGACAGATGAGGAAATTTCTGGCAGAGGAATATTAAAATTAGACGTGCAATGTGCCGAGCATATCGTCTTAGAAGGAGCCAAAGAATTTATCGCTCAGGTGGATTTAGTCGTTGCTGAACTCTCCTTTATTCGCTATGATCAGGACGCTCTCGTTTTCAATGAAATGCTTAATCTTTTGGATCAGCTTGGTTTCCGTTATTATGACGAAACCGGCGAATGGAGATCCCCCATTGATGGCACACTCCTCCAAAAGGAAGTGGTCTTTATTCGTCAAGATTTGTTAGTTCCCGAAACTAGCCGCAAAATTGAAAAGTCTCCCAGTCAAGCTTAAGACAATTTACCCAATCACTAGCCAAAATGATCAAACAATTATTAGCCAAAAATAAAATAGTTCAGCGAGTTAAAGCAGTCAAAGATTTATTTCTAGAAAAACTTGATTCACTCAATCATGTCCAACTTGAACAAATCCAAAAACTTGAGAAACTTAATCAGCTTGATCCCTTAGATTTTAAGGTTGAGCAACTCAATAACTCCACGGAGCAAATCCGACAAGAAAATGCAGAAACCAAGCGAAAGGCTGATTTATCACTGGAAAATCAAGCTTTTTTGCTCAAGTTTTCCGTTGATCTCGTTCAAGGCATTCAACAATTTAACCAAGATTCTCAACAACAACAGCAAGCTATTTATCAGGCTATTGAAAGAATTTATCAAGATTCTCAACAACAACAGCAAGCTATTTATCAAACTTTTCAAGCATTTCAAGAGGAAACTCGAGAACGTTTCCAACTTAATCAACAACTGTTAAGTAAAGTTTATGAGGATATTCATAATTATAAATTTAAGGTTGTCACTAATCAATCAAATTTTCAAGGGATTGAAGTTGAATTGATGTGTTATTTATACTCCTATCTTCCCTATCCTTCTGCCTTAGATATTGGAGCCAATCAGGGGGATGTAACAGAACGACTATTGCAAACAGGCTATGAAGTTTATGCCTTTGAACCGTTTTTACCCGTTGTGGAAAAATTAAAAAATCGTCTATCTAATTTCTCTAATCTTCGCATTTTTCCTTTAGCATTAGGAGCGATAAATGAGGAGAGGGAGCTTCACCTAGTCGGGGATCAAAATCTAGTTAATGACCCCAATAGTCAACCCCTTTATCCTGACGCTGACTATACTCTACTGAGCAGTATTAACATCCATTCGTTACCAGAAGGAATGGTTTTTACAGAAACAGTCCCTATTACGGTGACAACTCTGGAAACCTTACATCAGCAACAGCAGGTTCCCTCGGAAGTTGGTTTGGTAAAAATTGATACCGAAGGTTTTGATTTAGAAGTGATAAGAGGTATGGGTGACTATCGTTATCCTGTGGTAGTTGCGGAATTTTGGGATGAAAAGTTTCCTTTTGGTGAGTTTGGGGTGGACAACCGCTTACCGAATCTTGTCGAAGCAATGAAATTACGCGGCTATCGTTGGTTTATTGTAATTTATCGAGTATTTCCTAATAATGAGGTGAGTTTTTATTGTAATCACTTAATATCCGTTGGTAGTTCATGGGGAAATGTTTTCTTTTTTCAGGAGCATTCTGTTTTTAGTGAAGCACTTAAATGGTGTTCCTGTGTCATGCCCGCAACTTATTTCTCTAATGCTTATTAAAATCTTGGATAAATATTGAGTTGTTTACGGAATAACTAATAGGTGAGTAATGATTATGAAAAAAAATATATCTTTAACCAGTGAAATTTTGATTCTCGTCGGTTTGGGAATTGCTTTTTTGCTAGTAGGCATATTCTTGGGTTCTAGATTACACCCCGTCTGGATAGATGAAGTAGCATTTGCAGAACCAGCAGCTAATCTAGCTTTATACGGCAGTTTTACCTCGGCTTCTTGGTGGCATCAAAATGCTCAAGAGTTCCATGCTGGCGTTTCTTTTCTTTATACAGTTTTGCTGGCCTTATGGATAAAAGTTTTGGGATTTAGTATTGAAAAAGTTAGGCTTTTTAATTATGTGTTAATGCTTCTTAGCATCACTGTAATCTGGTTATTCATCAAGAACTTGCCTTTAATTAAGTTTTCTTGGCTAAGAATCATCCTAGTGGTTAGTTGTCTTTTGCCAGCAGGAATTACCTTTATTTATACATCGGGAAGGTACGACACTTCCGGCATTTTCTTATCAGCACTGGTTTTGGGAGCTTTTTTAATAAAAGATGCTAAAATCCGATGGCTTACTATGACAATTATTGGATTTTTCTTTACCCTTTCTGGATTGTCAGCAGTGGCCTTTGCCATAATTTTTGGCGTTATCCTACTCCTTTTCAACTTTCAGCGATTTTGGCGGGAATTTGTCGCTCTAAGTGGGGGATTTATTTTAGGAATGTTATTTCTTTATGCACTTTACTCAACCAATGGTGTTTGGGATGATTTTGTTGGTATGACTTTGGGTCAGATTGCTGACAATGCCAACCGCAACAGAAGTGTCATTGATATAATATTTTCCAAAGTGAGCAAACTTTTTGACCCGAAAGATTATGTGTGTCGTGGCTGCTTGCATCCGTCTTTTCCCCCGCTGTCAGTACTGCTGCTCATCTTGATATTTTATGAACTATTGACCAAATCTTTCCGGTGGCGTTCTCCTTCCTTTTTTGCTTTGATCAGCGTTATTACCATACCAACTACTATGTGTTTTCTGGGGAAATATCCACTTTATTATAGTTGGATGTCGATGTTTCCCTTGATCATTTGTATTTGCTGGAGTTTTAATAATATTTTAGAAAAAAATACTGGCAAAATTCAGACAACAATTATTACTATAGCTTTTTTGGTTTTATTGTTTTATGCCAACTTACTAGGACTACCTTACCGAGCGCAAATTACCTTACAACAATGGGAAAATAATGACTATGCTAAAGTACAAAACTTTCTTGACAACAAAATCAATCAGGAGGATAACATTTATGCTGATTTTCAGGCATTCTACGCCCTCAAGTCTCGGTTTAAACGAGTTTATTTCCCCCTTTATAATGCTCAGATGACACCAGAGGATAGGGATAATCTTTCATTAATTGTTATTGATCCTAGGGACAGTGCTAGAGCGCCCTGGAATCCCGGATTAGCAGGAATTGTTGGCGACTCACTCCCCCAGTGGTACGATACGGGAGAACAGTTAGATACAGGCACTTATGGGATAAAATTGTACCGAAAAAGATAAACCGGCAGAAATTCAAGGGATATAAACTCTGAAAAACTGCTTGAACAGGCACTTAATTCGCCAATTCTTAAGGAGTTACAAGCAAAAGGATTTAGTCAAGAAGAGCTTTTATCAGTTTCCCATACCTTTGTAGCCATCAAGTAAAACTATTAAGAAAAATACAACGCTAAGTCGAACAAAAGAACTCATGAGTGAACTCGCTCCCCATAACCCATCTCTGAGGGCTGACTATCAAAAGCACCAGGACAATCTGGATGACTCCGTTCTTCAGTTAGACCGTCAAGCCTTTCAACGGTTAGCTAACTTAGGCTACCACCCCAGCATTGTCTTTGACATTGGTGCCTCTGACGGTGTTTGGTCTTTCTACATGAAACAAGTCTTGCCCCAGGCTAACTTTCACCTCTTTGAGCCACTGATTGATCACAGTCCTGACTATCGCCAGTTTATGGAGGAAACCTTAAGAATTTATCCGTCCTTCTCCTTGCACAAGTACGCACTGGGCGATCGCAATTGTCATCTGGCCATGACTGTCTTCGACAATATTTTAGCCAGCAGTTGTCTGGGCGTCACTCCTCCCGATCAAGAGACACGACTCGTCGAGGTTCCCATGCTAAGGTTGGATGAAGCAATGCAACAATTGAATCTACCCCAACCTCAGGTCATTAAAATTGATACTCAAGGTAACGAGTTAAGTATTTTGAAGGGAGCCACCCAGACCCTAGCCAAAGTGGACGTTCTTTTGCTAGAATGTTGGTTGTATCGTGGATATGGGCCAGAAACTCCTCTATTAACGGAAATTGCTAACTGGCTACTTCCCTTCAATTTCCGACTATGGGATGTTACTGAGCCTTATCGAAACCCAGAAGGGGTTTTGGCTTCTCTAGATTGTGTCTTTGTCCACACGAATGCCAGTTTTTCAAAAAATTGGTACTATTAAAGCCTTCTACTCCCTTGTTTCTGCGGGAACTAATCAGGTTCTGGAGGAGTCCTGGACAACCTAGATGCAAAATCAATTACCAGCTAAGCGATGAACTTTTAATCTTGATTAATGCCAGGTCTAGTAGAACTAAATGAACCAAGATCTTGACAAACCGAACGGTTCTTAGTTAGTCTTAGACTCGATAAACCTGATAACATATCTCTACTCTGATCACCGCCATGATGTGGTTACATAACCTCTGCTATTTGTCATCATGATGTAGTTATCCCCCTCTAAGTAAAACTTTTGGAGTTCAAAGAAAACTATGGCCCTTCTTTCTAGCAGTGCTTTAACCTTCCTCAATATTGCCTATTTTAAGGCTCCAGTCTCCCCCATTAGCTTCAATCAAGCTACCTATAATTGGGTAGAGGCTGTACAGGGATGGGCGGCTGCCGCTTCTGATCCCGCGACCTTCAACAGCGTGGGGAATGGGAATCCCCCCACCTACGGATATCTCATTTCTCCTAGTACAGGCAATGCTCAACAGTACGTTAAGGAGGTCTATCAGAATCTTTTTGGTTCTGCTCCCTCCGTAGAGCATCTCAATTATTGGACAAACTGGCTCACAAACTTCGGCAATCAGACCTATATTGGCAAAGACGGAACCAACTATGGCATTGCCAACTATAAGGCTTTAGTTGTCGCAGTTTATGAATATGCTACCGCAGACGAGGTTGCTGCCCTCAAAAACCGTCAAGAGGTTTCGCAGTACTTCAGCACCTCCATGCAGAATAATCCTTCGGGAAGCGTGCCTTCATTTAATACGGCCCAGTATAATGCTGGGTGGGCGAGTATTAGCACGGTTGATAAGACCGCCGCTAGCGTAACGCTGGCTAAAGCCAGTGTCGATCAGTTTGTAGCAACGACGGGTAGTGTGGGCAACAGTTTTGTGTTAACGCCCGATGTGGACATTAAGTCAGGAAACCAGTTCTTAGCCCCTCCCATAGCAGGCTCGGCAGGCGGTGTTCTGAATAGCTTTACTTCGGGTGATGCGTTAACGGGAACAGGAACTAATCCCACCTTGACCATTCTCTGGCAGCAGAATACGGCGGGTATTAACACTGTTCAGCCTAACCTGTTAAAGGATATCAGTACCTTGAATGCGACTCTAGTGGGCGAGGATCTGAAGGTTCTTTCCACCTTCGTTACGGGTCTGAAGACGGTCAATATCAATGACACCAGTGGTGATTTGACAATGACTAACCTCCAGTCGGCCCTGGAGACGATTTCTATCAGTCGTAGTTTTACCGGCTCTGATCACACCTTTACCATTGCCGATGCGGCTTTAGCGGGAACTGAAGATGCTCTAGCAATTAAGCTGAGTCAAGTTGTCCCTGGTGCTTTCCCTGGTTTTAATACTGTGCTTAAGGTAAGTAACCTTTCTGGGACGGGCGGCTACGAGAAAGTTTCCGTGAACAGCGCCGGTTTCGACAATACCATCGAAATGGCAGGGGTCGCAGGGCTGAAGTCCTTAACCATTACCGGTGATAAAGCTTTAACTCTTGCCGGTGGTACTACTTCCCTAGCGAATACGGTAACGCTAGTAGATGCGAGCGCGTTTAATGCGGATTTGACCGTGACACAAGTTACTCCCACTGGCAACTTAGAGTTTAAAGGCGGCTTAAAAAATGATACCTTTACCCTCAATGCGGCGGCGGGTAGTCACAAGCTATCGGGAGGGACTGGCAAAGACAATTTGACTGTTGCTGGTAATAATACGGTGGAGGTGTCTGGAGGAGACGATGATGATCGCATTACTTTCACTAACGGCTTCACTACAACCGATGTTGTTGCTGGTGGTGCTGGGGTTAATACCTTAGCATTTGCAACTCCTGCCAACGCAGAGGCGATCACTGCCGAAAATGCGAATATCACAGGTATTCAAACCTTAGCCTTAACCACGGCTGGGACTGGCAATGCAACCCTTCGGGCGGACTTGTTTGGCAATGATGTCAATACCGTTACTCTGCAAAATGGTACTGTTGCCGCTGGCGCATACACCATTCGTTATAACACCGGACAAAATACCCTTAACATTTGGGGTACTGCCGCAGCCAATGAAACTGGTTTATTAACGTTGGCAACTAACGGTACGGCAATCACCGACAAGGTTACAGTGAACTTAGTTGGCCGTCCCGGATTGGTTTCAAACGATGTCACGATTGGTGGTATTAAGCTCAACCCTGTGGATCCTGTGGATGGTACCACAAAACTCTTTACGGAAAGCTTGGTGATTAACTCTAGCGATGCGGCCACGGGTCATATTGTTGGGGGCATCATCTTCAACGAGGAACCAACCGTAACCGAGACAGTCACCGTGACAGGGAATTCAGGTCTGAGTGTTGGTGCCATCACAGCAGATAAAGTGGACGCTTCGGCCCTAACCGGTACTACTGGTTTAACAATGACCGCTGTCATGGGGAATCTCGCCAATGGCGCGACGGTTCTTGGTTCTCTCACGGGCGTGAATACGTTACAGGGAACAACGAAAAATGATGAGATCACGGCAGGTGGAGCCGGCGACACCTTAATAGGAAATGCCGGAGCGGATAGCCTAACGGGCGGTGCAGGCGTTGACACCTTTGTGCAAACTCTTGGGGCGACTCTTGGGGCGGGTAGCGGTTTTACAAGTGCCAACCTAACCAATGGCGAGATTGCTCAGTTGACCCAGCCAGTTGCTCCTGCTCCCACTAATCCCCTCTCTGGCCCCGATATCGTTCAAGGCTTCCAAGCCACGGATCTGTTCCGAACAGGCTTTGCTGCCAACTATACCTTGTTATCGGGGGGTGTTGGTATTGCTGCGGGAAACAACTATGGTATCCGAGGGACTTATACTGCCAGTGGCACTGGTGCTGGTACTTTTACCGTCAATACTGGGGCAGGTAACGATCTGCTTGTGTTTACGGCAACGGGGGCAGGCTTGAACGTTGCTGCCAACTTAGGAACCAACTTAACTGTCCTTCAGGGGGGTGGCGCATTAGCCCTAACGGCAGCCAACTTCGTCCTCTAAATTTTATCCGCAGAGATTAGTTTTGTCTGTGTCTAATTTAGTCCGATTTGTATCGTGCCAAGGTTCTACCTTGGCACGATAAAAGGGAGGGTCTCCCTCCCTTCTCTGCTCCCCTAGTCCAGTCATAGTAGGGTTAATTCATCAATAAACTCTCATAGTAGGGTTAATTCATGAATTAACCCTACTCTTGATAAGGGGGGTGCCGATCCCCCCTTCCCCCCTTGATAAGGGGGGTGCCGATCCCCCCTTCCCCCCTTGATAAGGGGGGTGATAGCTTCAATTTCCTCGCGACTTTTCTGGGGGAAATCGCTTTAAGAGTTCCTGCTTAGAACAATGGAGAAGTAAAGGAGTAAATTCTTCTGGGGACAATTGTAAAATCCGGCTGATAATAGCTTGCAGTGGTGGGTCTAACTCACCAAAACGGACTCGGAGCAGGTTTTCCACCACCAGACGTTCCCCCTCTTGCAGACCCCGTTCTAAACCTTGTTCTTCTCCTTCGGCCAGTGCCTCTTGATAGACTCTCGTTTGTTTTAAATCACTTAGTCCAAACATAGCTTCAATTTCCTCGCGACTTTTCTGGGGGAATTTGTAAATGATGATACTTTCGATTAGGTCAATTAACTGCCGTTGACTGGACTGGTCGGTGATTTCTTCTCTGGTCCGCTCGATTAGGGTTTGAGCAGTCCTCACCGCTGCCGTTTCCGACTCTACTACTAATTTAATCACACCGATTCCTAAGGAGGGATGAGACCGGTGGGGCAATTCATCGAGATAAATGCGTCTAACGCTTGCTAAATTGAGGATTTCGCCAAAATGTAGCGATTGTTCCCGTTCCACCCCACGATGGGGATAAATGACGACAATTTGCCAGGGGTGGGGTGGTTGATATTGTTTTAAAAATAGGAACAATTCCGCAAAAAGTCGATAGTAGAGGGTGTCGTCCGCTTGGAACTGCACTTCCACTAGGTAGAGGGGTTGCTGACTATCCTCAACCAGAGGCATAAATAGGCCATCGAGACGGAAAGAGAGTTGTTTCACCTCTTGGGAGGTAAATTGATAGTTTGCTGCTCCCGGTTGCGGTTGTCCGATTAGGTCAAAGAAACTGTCGGGAAAACGTAGGAAGATTTGGTAAAAGAGACTGTCAGTTTTCACTTTAGATGTCGCTTCTAGGGTTTATTGGCAGTTGCCGAATTGATTTAAGAGTTCCTGCTTGGAACAATGTAGGAGTAAAGGAGTAAATTCTTCTGGGGACAATTGTAAAATCCGGCTGATAATAGCTTGCAGTGGTGGGTCTAACTCACCAAAACGGACTCGGAGCAGGTTTTCCACCACCAGACGTTTCCCCTCTTGCAGACCCCGTTCTAAACCCCGTTCTAGACCCCGTTCTAGACCCCGTTCTAGACCCCGTTCTAAACCCCGTTCTAGACCCCGTTCTAGACCCCGTTCTAGACCTTCTTGCAGACCACGTTCTAGACCTTGTTTTTCTCCTTCGGCCAGTGCCTCTTGATAGACTCTCGTTTGTTTTAAATCACTTAGTTCAAACATAGCTTCAATTTCCTCGCGACTTTTCTGGGGGAAGTAGTAGGGTTAATTCATGAATTAACCCTACCGGCTCTTCTAGGTTCTGTGTGATAAGTTTAACTTACATAGGATCGATCTTTGTGTCCTCTGTGTCTGGAGTGGTTCCCTCCACTCCCTCGCCAGCAGGACTGTATCTCAGAATACATTTTACCCACCAAATCCAAAAGAGC
>NZ_JADBUP010000071.1:0-95253 GCF_020245605.1 Microcystis sp. M061S2
CATTCCCGCCACCGCAGCCCTGTTAATTTTTGCGTTAATCTTCTCTGTGGTTTGATTGCTTACTGTCACCAGCCGAAAAAACCCTCCTTGAAGATGGAATGGGCTTTACCCCCCGCTGCTTAACCCGAACTGGGGTTAATTAAGCTTTTCAACATCGATAATGTACCTCTTGCGAACAGGAAACGCTATATATTGACTTTTAAGTAGCAAAACGAGGCCGAAACCAGTCTAGGGGAAAAATATCATCTTCTTGGACGATTTCTGTCCAACCAGTGACACTCTCAAAACAAGTCCCCGTCAAGTTAGCACCCCTCAAGTCCGCTCCCTGTAGATTTACCTCTTGTAAACGCGCTCCCGCTAGATTAGCACCCGCTAAATTGGCCCCGCGTAAATCACTACCGGTCAGACGTGCCTCGCTAAAATTAGCCCTTTCTAAATTGGCCCCCTGAAAGTTCACCTCTTTTAGAAAAGAGCTGCTAAAATTGGCTTCCCTTGCGGAAATCTGACGACATTTAGCCCCACTTAACCGCGCTTCCTGCAAATTGGCCCAATTGAGATTGACTTTATCTAGGGTTGCCTCCAAGAGATTAACTAAGTATAAATTCGCCCCGCATAAATTCGCCCCGCATAAATTCGCCCCCCGGAGATTAGCATGGGAAAGATCCGCCCCACTTAATCGCGAGTTACGCAGGTTAGCCTGTACCATAAAGGCCCCGGTGAGATTGGCTTTGGTTAAGTCCGCTTCCACTAATTGCGCTTGACTTAATTTGGCATAGGTTAAATTCGCCCAATTCAAACTCGCTCCCCGCAGATTTGATTTAGTCAGAAAAGAGCGGCTCAAATTAGTTCCGCGCAAATTGGCCGCAGCAAAATTGACAGCGATTAGAGTCACTTGTTGTAGATCTAGACTCATCAAGTCAATGCCTAAAAAATCCCGTTCTCCTTGTTCGTAGAGTCTTAGTAACTGATTAACTTTCATCTCCCTTCTTCTACTTTAAGATGGTGGTTAAGAAGTAATCAACAAAAGCACCTAAAAACTTTGTCCGATAACTAACTCAGCTTTTAGATAAGAAATTTATCAGGCTCTCTTTTGAGTTTATGTAAAGTTTTTTGTCGATTTTTTAAGAGAAGATAACGCGAACAGCAAGTTAATTTTCATCATAGTTAAGTAGCTTGGCTAAAACAGTTGGACTGGTTTTTCCAATTCTACCCCAGTCCATCGGGTAATTAGTATCTAACACTACTCTTGTTAAAAAACTTATCTATTGTTTAAACTCGATTATATTTAACTCAGCTAATTCTCCGTACTTTCTCGGATCAGGGCGGTAGAGCCGAGATGACTTTCAGGGTATTTTTACCCAAATCATATTAAATCTGGTTATTAAAGACTGATTATTGATTGCCCCTTTTGCCGTTCGGACCTCGGCGTGAGCTTTTGTCGAACGCTGAGCTCACGGCCGAAGCCTATTGCCTATTGCTTTTTGCCGGTCCTGATATGTAGCCTATACTCAACGGATTTAGTATCAATAGAGACGTTGCCTAGCAACGTCTCTACAAAAGTGGTATTTAATCAAGTTACTCAGAAACAGACAGAGGGGAAACCTTTTGGGCTTGAGCGAGATAGTACCATCCCGACGGGACAAATACCAGTGCGCTTAAGGTGGTTCCGACCACCCCGATGGAAATACAGATAGCGAGGGGTTCCCAAAAAGCGCCGCCGTAGAGGAATAATGGCACAAATCCGGTCACGGTGGTTAAGGTAGTGGTGAGAATGTGACGGGTGGAAGCAATGACCACTTCCCGGATTGCCTTGCGTTGGCGTTGAAGATGGGGCGGTAAAGCTTGTAAAGCCGCCACCACGACAATAGAGTCATTAACGGAAACCCCAACTAAGCCGATAGTGCCTAAAATGGACATGAATCCCAAGGGATATTCAAATAACCAGAGGGAAAATAAGGCTAGTCCAATTGAACTAATACCGACGACAGTAACTAGGGCAGCAAGACGGAAGGAGTTAAAAGAAAGAACAAGGGTTGATAGCATTAGAATCGCCAAGACTCCCACACTAGCAATTAGATTAGCCACAGCCGTATCTCTTTCTTCTTCCTCTCCGCCAAATTCGAGCCGATACCCTGCCGGAAGGGAAAATTTGCCCGATTCTAAGTTTTGGCGAAATTCGTCTAAAACCGTTGCAGCGATCGCATCAGCTTGAACATAGGCCTTCACCGTATTAATTCGCTTGCCATTTCGTCGAGGAATCGTGGCTAATTCGGGGAGAAAATCAAATTCTGCCACGGAGGAAAGGGAAATATTCGCCCGTTCAGTAGTGGCGGAATTACCGAGAATATTTAAAGAGGCAATTTGTGGCAGTTGCTCGCGATCGCGATTAGCGACTCGGACTCGTACGGGTAATTCTTCCGTTGCTTCTAAAATCGAGCCACCCACAGAACCTTCTAAAAGGTTATCCAATTGACTTGCGATTGCTGCATTATCCAAACCAATTAGTCGAGCTTTTTCTTCATTAATTTTTAAGGCTAATTTAGCTTGAATTTCACTTAAATCAGCAACAGAATAGGTTATTTCGGGTATTTTTGCCAGTTCTTCCCGTAAGGACTCGCCAATTTTCCTTAACATCTCCAATTCTGAGCCATAAACCCTAATTTCGATCGGGGCGCCCACCGGTGGACCCTGTTCTAGGGGGCTGACTAATACCCTAGCCATCGGTAGAGCTTGACTTAATTGTTTTTGTAAGGTTTCGATCAATTGGGGTTCATCAGAAACTTGCCGAAGTTGAATCAACGCTTGGGCAAAATTAGGAGAGTCTTTGACGCCATCGGAGAGATTATAGTAGAAGGGGGGAGCATTACGCCCTAAAAACCAGTGAACTTCCCCAATTTCTCGATGATCTAGCAGTATTTTTTCAGCTTGAGCCACTTTTACCTGAGTTACTTCTAGGGTTGTGGTGGGGGCCAGTTCGATTTCTAGGGTTAACTGATCTCGTTCTGCCGGGGGAAAGAATTCTTCTGGGAGAGTGCCGGCGACAACAAAGCCAGTAATTGGGATAATCAAGCCAATAACCAGACCTAATACGGGAAAATAGAGAATTAACTTCAAAATTTGGCGATACAAACCCGTTAGGAGCGGTAAATTAATTCCCGTATCCCACCAATGGGTTTTTGTCTGGTGCGAGCGATGAGTCAGTTGATATAAACGTAAACTGAGGACAGGAATAATCGTTAGGGACAAAATTAGAGAACTAACCAAGGCTAAGATCACTGTTTGGGCGATAGTACGCACGAATTCCCCAGTGCCTCCTTGCAAAAGAGCGATCGGCATAAAAGACAAAATCGTGGTTAGGGTAGAAGCTAAGAGGGGAATCCCTAACTGTTTAACGGTTTCAGCAACAATATGTTGGTGAGCTATTCCCGTCCGTAGTCCTTTTTGCAGTTCATCGACAATCACAATAGCGTTATCGATCAAAAGTCCCAAAGCAATGACAATTCCTGTCACCGACATTTGATGTAGGGGAATTTGCCAGAGATTCATACCGGCAAAGACCATCAGGATCGATAAAGGCAAGGATACACTTACTACCAAGGCGGACTGCCATCCCATCATCACAAAAGCTGTCCCCATGACACAGAGTAACCCTAGGATCATGTTGCTGAATAATCCATCGAGTCGGTTAGCCACATAACGATTTTGGGCAAAAATTATCTTGAGGCTCACACCTTGGGGGAGAGAAGGGCGAAACAGGTCTAACTTGGCCTGGGCTGCCGCTGTCCATTCGTCTATGCGTTGCCCCGATTCCATCATAGCGGCCACCACAATAGCGGGTTTACCGTTAATAATGGTTAGTTCTGGTGGTGGTTCTTGAATTCCCTTGGTAACTAGAGCGATATCTCCTAAACGGGTAAATTGTCCCTCATTACTGTAACGAATCGGAATTGCTCGAATCCGAGAGAGTGATTCTAAACTGGTATCGACCTCCAATAATAAATTATTGCGATTACTGCGAAGTTGTCCGGCGGCGACCTTGGCATCACTGGTTTGAATTTGTTGGGCAACTTCGACGGCGGTTAGGCCCAGAGAGGATAATTTCACCGGATCGATTTCGACTAAAATTTCCTCGGCCGGAACCCCGACTAACTCGACCCTTTCGGTTCCCCAAAGGGCTTCTAATTCATCGAACAGTTCTTGGCCAAGTCGGCGTAAAATAGCGTAATTAGGAGCGGTATCTAGATCCCAAAGGATGGCAGTCAATAAACTAAAGGCTTTACTATATCCTTCTTCGTATAAGGGTCTTTGGGCTTCTGGGGGTAGTTGCGGGATGACATCGGTAATCCGATCGCGAATGCGTGACCAGACGGGATCCACATCAGTCACTTCATCTTTAAGTTCAATATTGACCGTGGAACGCCCTAATTCCGAGGAGGACTCAATCAGGCTAATTTCTTTGATGCTAGAGAGAGATTGTTCAATTTTTTCGGTCACTAGGGATTCGACCCGATAAGGACTGGCACCGGGTAAATTGGTGGTAATGGTGGCACCTCGATTAATTGTTTCGGGATCTTCCATGCGCGGCAAAATTTGAAAGGAAGACAATCCCCAGACAATAATCAGAATTAAGGTCAGAATTAGTAATCTAGGTTTACGTTCAAATAAGTTATTCATTGGAGATTATTAGGGATAATAAAGCTGATTAATGACCGCTGACTACCAAATTTCCACCATTTGCCCTGGTACGATGCGGTGAACCCCTTCGACGATCACCCGATCACCGGAGGTGAGAGTCCCGCGCACCAACAAGCGATCGCCTTGAATCGCTAGAACTTCTAAATCTTGGCGTTTGACGGTAAATTGTCGAGGATTATCGGGATTAGCTTCTCCTAGAACATAGGAAGACCATAATCCTCTCGTGCCTTGTACTAAAGCTTCTGTGGGCAACCAATAGCCCGATTGTGGAACCGATTGAGATAATTCTAGGCTGACCACTTGCCCCGGAATCAGGCCCTGAGTCTGATTTAAACTTAAAATAACCGTGGCGGTACGGGTAGTTGGATCAATTTGGGGCAAGGTTGAAGTGACTTGTCCTGTTAATATTTTGTTACCAATTTTTAAACGATGTTTACTCCCAATTGGTAAGTTTTCGGACTGGTCAATGGGAACCCCTATGCGCGCTTCCAGTTTATTACTTTCCACTAAACGAACGATCGGATTACTTGCAGAAACAACAGTGCCAATATTGACGTGAAGGAGGGCAATAGTGCCATCGTAGGGGGCTTGAAGTTGGCTTTTCTCAATCTCTAATTTAATATTCTTCAGTTGGGCATCAAATTGGTCAATAACGGCTTTTTGCAGAGAAATCAATTCGGGACGAGTACCAGCTTTGAGTTCATCTAATTGACTTTGGGCTTCATCAATTCTCGCTTGTTGTGCATTAACATCTGTTTGCACTTCTTCGAGTTGTTCTCTAGTAATTGCCCCTTCTTGATATAATCCTAGCCGTCTTTGGTATTTAGATTGGGCTAAAGCTAATTGTTCCCTGAGATCTCGGACTTTTGCTTGGGCTGCGGCGATACTTTCTTTCCTGGAACCAGCTTGTAATTCTTGCAGTTTAGCCGTGGCTTGCGATCGCTGGGCGATGAGTTCTTGTTTTTGTGCTTCTAAATTGCGTGTATCCAGAGTAGCAATTAAAGTACCTCGGCGTACCTCTTGACCCTCTTGAACCAATAAACTAATTAATTGTCCCGAACGCTCAAATCCTAGTTCACTTGTCCGTTTAGCCACAATATTACCGGTATAACGGCGCGGTTCTTGGTGATGGGTGACAGGACTTAAAGTTAAGGTTCGCACCGGTAAGGCTGCCGTCTTGCTCTTATCGATTGCTAACGAAGCGGTTTCTTCTGAGGTGGTGGATTCAGAGGTGTCTTCTAAGAGGACATTACGCAGGGTAGGATAGGCAAAAACCGAGGTGGCCGCTAGGATACCAGTAATAATTAATCGCCAAGGCAATCGCAGTTTTTTGATGGCAGTTTCTTGCTGTTTAGTGACAGGATTGGGGGAAGTCATAATCTAGTTCCAAATGAGTAGGGTTTTGTCAAGAGTAATAACAGATTAGCGAGGAAAGAACTATTTTTTGATGGCATAAGGCCGTAGGACAAAAGCCGCTGCTAGGGATAATATACCGGCGGACAAAAAGGCAATTTGTACCCCCCAGGGGTTATCAGGAGTTTTCCCGAAAGACAGGATTAATCCTGTTAGAAAAGACCCCGCACCTTGGCTAAATTGAATTAGTAGCCCCCTAGTTCCAAAAAATATTGCTTCTCGTCCCATTCCCTGTTGCTCCGCATCTTGATCGATAATGTCCGATAACATGGCATTCGGCAGACTAAAAAAGCTGGCTAGGGCTAAATTAGCGATGATCGAAAGGATTAACCAGGGAATCAAAGAATCTTGCCACCAAAAACGACCACAGGCCATGGCAATCATACCCAGACCAACCCAGATTAAAGAACCTTGAAAAACCAGTTTTTTGCCATATTTTCGCGCTAAGGGTAGAACTAGGGTAAATCCAGCCAAGGCACTACCGACGATAATAGTATTAATCACGGCGGCAAAACTTACCTCTCGTTTGAGGAGAGCAATTACTAAAAAAGTCGGAATCACCGAGATAATACTAATCACCATCCACGCCAAGATCATGGTGATCATATAGATACAAAAAGTCCGATTGGTAAAAGCCGCCGTTAAGGTGGTTTTAAAGTTAGGATATTTCCCCTTAGAAGGACTATATTCTTCTTTTTCTAGCAAGGGCATAGCTAGAGTAATTAGCCCAATAAGACTAATAGCAATACCCATTCCCTGAAAGCCATAGCTATCAGTTAACCAAGGGGCAATAATCCCACCAATGGTGGCACCAACTAAACCAAAAATTCCGATTTGAGTTGATAATTTAACCCTTCCTTCTGGGCTTTTAGCGAGAGTGGGCAACCAGGCTAAATAGGGAACATGATAGGATGCCATACCCACATAAAACACCCAAAGCATGGTGACTAAATAAATGAAGTAAGTGGTTTGATTTAAGTTATTAGGGGGATTAAACAACAGGATAAAACCACCAATTAAAGGGACTAAACTGGCCAGTATAAATGGTCTTCTTTTGCCCCAAGGACTCCAAAAGCGATCGGAAAAATAACCGACTACTGGCTGCACAAAAGCCCCAGCAATACGGCTAATCATTATCGCTATCCCCACTAAAGCAGAGGGCAATAAAATGGATAAGTTATAGTCATTGGGAATGCCGGGGTCGTAGCGATAGATTAGCATGGTTAGAAGGGCATTATTAACGATAAAGTTACCAAACCAACCAGTGATATAAGGAAGATAATCTATTCGGAGATGTTGCCATTTGCTGGAAGTGCTAGAAGTCATTATAATTGGGGGAGAGATGGGCAGTTAGCAGTAGATTGTTAGGCTTATTTAAAGAAATTCGTAGCGACCGGGTGAGAGAATGCGATGGGGATCCAAGCTGTCTTTAATTTTCTGGATTAAGCAACTATAATCGTCTTGGGCTGCGGGTAAAATATTCATAGAGTGGGTACTAAGACGGTAGGGATAATAGCCTTGATTGATCAATTCTGCCAACATTTCATCGTGACAATTTAAGGCTTTTTGGTCTTCGCCTTCTAGCAATCGATCATAAAAAATGGCAGCATTGATGTTAATATTGCGCTCGGTAACACAGTTAATGCCGATATTGGGTTCATAACCATATTTTTGAGCGATGCTGCTGATAATATTGAGAGCATTTCTGAGATGATTTCCCAGAAAAGGAACAGCGGGAACACACCAAATCATGCCACAGGCATCCAGGTCTAAATTCAACCTATCGGTGGGGGGCGTTTTTTTGCGCCAATAGGCCATCTTCAGCACTTTTTCGGTAATCATTCCTCGTTGGGGATTTTTGTGATAAATTAAATCCACCTTGTCCTTAATTTCCACACCAGTAAATACTTTAAAAATGGGACTCATTTTGCTGGCCATTTTGAACTTATTTTCATCAAAAAACATAAGTTTATTGACAATTCCTTTCAAGGCTTTTTCAATTAGGTTTCTTTCAACTTTTCCCTGTTCTGGTGAAGCCGAATATAAAGCACCTTCTCCTATCCAAACACCGCCACCCCATTGATGACTTAATTGTTCTAATAAATCGGGGGGTAAAGGGGTTTTTTCTTGGCATTCCTGCCAGGGATATTGTTGTTGAATAGACAACATTCGGTAGTTATTATTAATGTGGAAGGTGGTTTTAATTACCCCTGCCATTTTCAGTTGACGTAGTTTATCGATCAATAACTCTAATTTATTTTCCTGATCGATGCTATAGAAAAAAGCCTGAAAATATTCAGGATAGGGGGTTAACCAAAAAGTCATTTTGGTGACGATTCCCAGGTTAGATTGGGTAAAAATTCCATCAAAATAAGGACCGACTCCCCAACGATTGACCGCCCCTATTTGGGAATTTTCAAAGCGATTAAATCCCGTATGAACACATTCACCGGTGGGCAAAACTACTTCCATTCCACAGACATGATTAAAGCGATCGCCCAAAGGTCCTTTGGCTTCACCTCGTTCGAGAATATTGCCAATAATACTAGAATCAGGAGTCGAACCGGTGACACTCATTAATAATTTATTGCCATTTTTTTGCAAAAAATCGTAGAGTTGTCGCTGAGTAACACCGGCTTCAATAGTTACATAAGCTAGGGTTTCATTATAATCCAAAATCTGATTTAATCGACTCAAATCCATTAAAACCGAACCAGTGCGGCTAGGAACTCGCGAACCATAACCCCAATTTTTACCTGTACTAATAGGATAGACAGGGGTTTGATAGCGATTAGCAATTTTTAGAGATTCTTGGACTTCTTGACGATTACCCGGGCGAATAATTGCCGGGATTTTAGCATGGGTTTCGTAGGTAGCGGTCTCGGCTTCTAGGCGTTTTTTGTTATCGGTGCTGACATATTCGGAGCCTAATAAATTTTCCCATTCTTGTAGAGCGTTAGTTAAATTGTCGCTAATAATATTTTCGGAAACAATTAGAGAGTCCATAGTATTTTTTTTCTCCTTGAAATTCAGGTATGAAGGGTAATTAAAGGGCCGTAGGGAACCGGCCCTGCTATCCGTGGCAATTAACTTTTAAGCGGTTGCTGTTTGCGAGAGAAAATTGCGCTAAAACTAGGAATAAAACGGGGAGTATTGGCGAAAACTGCTTGATAATTGGTGTCTTGACTCAAAGCTTCTTCTTCAGCTGGAATGCGTTGGATTAATAACCAAGCATTCAGGAGACTAAAGACTATAGATGTCAGATAAGCGGTATGAAACAAGGGAACCACCGCTAATTCCGTGATCATGGCCCACCAGTTAGGATGACGGATATATTGATAAATGCCATTGTCGATCACGGGTGTCTGAGGAACCGTGACCACCTGATGAATCCAGCGATCGCCCAAGGCTTCAATGGAGGCATAGCGGAGCTTTTGAGCTAAAAAAGTAGTAATTAGGGAAAATAAAGCCAATGCTGGAATAAAAGGTCGATCGAGCAGATAAACTTCCCCGATCATGCAAAGCATCCAGCTAGATTGGAAAATCTTGACGAATCCCACATAATTAGAACTATGCAGTTTGCCACCTTCCGCTAAGACTTTGGCCATATTCTGTTTACTCAGACGAGTAACGCGCACTCGTTGGACAATAATGTAACTAATCAGGGCAATGAAAACTATTTGGCTTAACATCCTTAAATATCCTTAGAATTGAACTAAAATGGCTTCTTGAGCAAATCCAGGCCCCATGGAAATTATTAATCCGTAGGAACCCGTGGGAGGATGGGGACGGGAAAGGGTTTCATCGAGAATGCAGAGGATAGTAGCAGAGGCAATATTGCCAATTTCTGCCAAAATATCCCAACTAACCTGTAAAACATCCGGTTCTAACTGAAATTCTTCAACTATTGCATCGAGAATCTTTGGACCCCCCGGATGCACCATCCAACAGACAATTTCCTCGAGGGAAACTCCTGTTTTTTCCAGTAAAGATGTCACCGCTTTTCTCACCCCACCCTTGACGTAATCAGAGACTTCTGGGCGAAGAATTTGGCGAAAACCGTAGTCTGTTAAAGGTAATGCCATTAAATGCTCTGTGTGGGGCATTAACAGCGATTGAGTGCCGATAATCTTCAGTTTTGCTTTACCTTGCTTGACTAAGGGATGTTCATCTCCCGCTAAGAGAACCGTGCCGACTCCATCGCCAAATAAAGCCGCTACCACAAGGGTCATAATGATATTGCTATATTGAGACGGATCTTCGGGTAATTGTCCCAATAATTCCGTTAAATCGCTATGAATTGACCCTTGCCAAAGGCCAGAGGAGGGATCGGTGGTAAACAAAATCGCTGCTTCGGTGGGATGTCCTTGCAGATAATCGTTTACTCTGGCTAATCCTTGGGCGCCTCCCAAACAGCCGACACCGGATAACGCTTGCCGCTTGATATCGAGGGAAAAATCTAGACGATTGAGGAGTAAACTTTCTAGGGAGGGAACGGAAGGAAGAACAGTAACGGAAGTAACTAGGGAGATTTCTTTGGGAGAAAGAGCGGCTTTTTTGAGCAAATTAGTTACTGTCGATGTTACTAAATCCATAGTTAGATCGACCATTTGACGAAAGGGTTGGGCGATTCCGGGAGGATTATCGGCATCGAATTCATCTAGGGGAATAGTGAAGTATCGCCCTTGAATTTTGACATTACTGAAAAAACGATGAATTTGTTCTAAATCAAAAAAGGTTTGTTCCTGGAAGTCGAGATGATTTTCTCGGCAATAATCTTGAAGAAGATTAGCACAATGATTTCTGATATTGACTTCTAGAACCTCTTGGGGATAGTAATGTTCTGGAAAACCAGTAGCTGTCTCAATAATGTAGGGCATTGGAGTTAAGAGAGAGGGATTTCAGGGGGTAAATTATGGTGGGAGATTTAAGCCAGTAATCGGCGAGCTAATCCTTGGGCTTGGCGTATATAACCTAATTTGTCAATCACTAAGGAGTGAGTACCGCTATGGTGTTTATTGTCGGTGCTTAAATTGGAGCTAATTTGACGTTTTAGCTTTTCAAATTTATAGACAAACCGGGATTTTTTATCCTGAGCTTGTAGATAAGCGGCCACTAAATTACTTTGTTCTTCAAATACTCGCCAGTGGGTGCCAGTGGGATGAACCATTCCGATGACAAACAGGTTATTTTCCTCTGGGTGAAAAACATTCATATAGAGGTTAGGCTGGGTGGTTTCTTCTTGCCAATTTAAATCAGATTTGTCAATAAAAGAAAATTCAATTTTGTAACCAGTGGCGTAGATAATCAGATCAATTTCTTCTGTACTGCCATCGGCAAAAATAACATTCTTTCCGTCTAATTCTTGGATATTAGGCTTATGGGTGACATCTCCATGCACATAATAACGATAGATTTGTTGGTCACTATTGGGAATAATTAGACCGTTACTTTTACAATCTGTAGGAATATTGAGTTTTTTGAGATTAACTCCTTGTAAGAATAGAGCTATTGGTGATAATAAAGCCATCATTTTCATGTGTTCTTGGGCTGGAATTAGATTCATGATTGGCGTGTTAATCATCACCCATTCTGGGGGCAAACCGAACAAAAATTTCGGCATACAGAGAAAGCCACGGCGGGTACTATGGAAAGTTTTACTGCCATTGATAGCCGCTTCGACGACTAAATCCATGGCTGATTGTCCCGCTCCAACTACTAGGACTTTTTTAGCATTTAGTTGAGCGGGATTATCATAATCTTTTGAATGGATAATTTCCCCGTCAAAATGCCCAGAAAATTGAGGAATATTCGGTTTACTATGATAACCACTAGCGATTAAAACCCCTCGGTATCGTCTGGTTTCTTGGTTGCTAAGGGTGACATCCCAAAAGTTACCCACCTTTTTTACTTTCTCCACGCTGAGATTAAATTCCATGAAATCATAGAGATTGAAATGAGCGGCATAATTGCGAAGATATTCATAGACTAACCGATGATTGGGATAATCTGGGTAATCTTTTGGCATGGGAAAATCGGAAAAAGGTTGTGTGGTTTTATGACCAATCAGATGTGTATTTTTATACATTGGACTATCGGGACGATCATAAATCCAAATACCCCCAACATCCTGGGCAGATTCGATAACATTAAAGGGAATTTTGGCTTTGCTTAAGGCTCTAGCCGCCGCTAATCCTGCGGCACCAGCCCCAATAATACAGTATTGCTCTTTGTAATCTAAAGTCATGATTTTTCTCCCTTGAATAATTGGTTGATTAGGCAGTCATTTGTTCAGGAAACTCTCGTAAACTTTGGCAAATTATTTTCATAATTTTTTCCGTATGTTGATTGATAAAGAAATGTCCTCCCGGTAAGGTATGCAGGACAAAATCTTGATTGGTTTGCAGTTGCCATTGTTGTAATTGATCGGCAGAAACCTTGGCATCGTTGTGGCCTCCAAAAACGGTAATAGGACAATTTAATGGTTGACCTTGTTGATAAGAATAGGTCTCTAGGAGTTTGAAATCTGCTCGTAAAATTGGCAAAAAAGCCGCCATTAAATCGGGATTTTTGAGGAGAGTTTCTGGGGTTCCTTGAAAATGACCTAAAGCTGTTAAAAATTGCTCATCTCCCAGACGATGAATGGGTAAATCAGGATTGACAATTTGAGGCGCTCGAAATCCAGACATAAATAAATGTTGGGGTAGATTTTGCCGAGTTTTAGCTAATTCTCTGGTTAATTCAAAACTGATTAAAGAACCCATGCTATGACCAAAAAAAGCATAAGGTTGGTCTAAATAGGGAGTCAGAATCGGAATGAGACGATTAATCAGGGATTTTAGCGATGTAATCGCAGTTTCCTGAAGACGCGTTTCGCGTCCGGGTAGTTGAATCGCCCACAATTCCACTTGCTTGGGGCAGTAATTCAGCCAATTTTGGAATACGGAGGCACTCCCACCGGCGTAGGGAAAACAAAATAGACGAATGCTGGCGTTAGGATTAGCTTGTTTGCGAATTAGCCAAAGTTTCGGATCATTAGAGATATTTTCGGCTTTAGTCGTCTTGATTGGTTTTTTCTGTTTTGAGGGGAGAGGAGTTTTATTGCTAGTTGCAGTTTGGGAATTTTGGGTGATTAAGTTGAATATTTGCGGTAAAAACTGCTCAATACTCAATCCCGCTAGGTATTCCACGGGAACAATAATTTTTAAATCCTCCTCTAGTTGACGTCGTAATTGACTGGACATGAGAGAATCTAAGCCTAAACTAGAGAGCGGTTGCTTGGTATGTAGCTTGACCACGGATAAACCAGTAATCTGTTCTAAAACACCGATAATGTAGGTTTCTAGTTGTTTAAGCTGTTTCTCTGCGGGTGTGGCCAAAAGAGAGTCAAGGGTAATTAGATGACCAGAAGATGATGCGGTGGTGGTTTTGACAACTTCCGGCGGTTGCGGCGGTGTTTCTAGGAGATATTTCGACAATTCAGGCAATAATTGCGCTTCTTCTGGGGTCAAGTCGCCTGTTTTTAGCCAATAACTACTTCTTTCAAAGCTGTAAGTCGGTAAGATACAGGGTTTACTGTCTTGATTGGCCGTTATCTCTTGCCAATTCAGGGCGAATCCCCGCAGATAAAGCTGACTGACACTCTCGAGAATCTGTTGTCGGTCAGAGGTTTGACGACGCAAACTGGGCAACCAAAGACAAGAATAATTTTTATCCAGTAGGCTGCCCATGCCCGATAAAACGGGATGGGAGCCGCATTCGACAAATAGCTCATAACCGTTGTCCAGTAAGGTTTTTATCCCATCGGCAAAGCGAACAGAACACCGGAGATGACGACACCAATAATCGGGAGTAGTGACCTCAAAATTGACTAACTTGCCATTAAGGTTAGAAATTAAGGCTCGTTGAGGGGGATGATAGGTGATAGTTTCAGCAATTTGTCGGAACTCGTCTAAAATCTCCTCCATCAGAGGGGAATGAAAGGCTTGAGAGACATTTAACCGGGTAATTTTCAGATTTTTGACCTGAAGCTGTTTTACCAGGGTTTCTATGGTCTCTGCAGCACCAGACAGGACAATATTATCCTGACCATTAATAGCGGCAATAGCGACCTGAGATTGATAGGGGGCAATTAAAGGACTAATTTCAGCTTCACTAGCCGAGATAACGACCATTGAACCACTTTTTCCCACAGAATCCATCAATTTAGCCCGATAGAAGACTAATTTTAAGGCATCTTCTAAACTAAAGACTCCAGCAACACAGGCGGCCACATATTCCCCTAAACTATGACCCATAACCCCATGGGGGGTAATTCCCCAGGATTCCCAGAGTTTAAAAAGGGCGTATTCGAGAGCAAATAGGGCAGGTTGGCTGTAAAAAGTTTGATTGAGATGATTTTCTTGGTCAATAATCTCCGTTAGGCAATAGTCCCCATATTGACGGAGAATCTCAGCACAGCGATCGAGTGTTTGACGAAATAGAGGATAACATTGGTATAGTTCCCTTCCCATACCGGGGTATTGAGAACCCTGTCCCGGAAAGAGAAAGGCAATTTTTGCCCGATTTTTGCCATTAAATTCACTTTTTTGGCGAAAAGAACTGGGTTCACCTTGAACGAAAGCGGCTAATTTTTCTTGAAGTTGGCAGTGACTAGAGACAATACAGGTGAAACGATGGGGTAATTGGGAGCGACTGCGATTGCTAGTAGCACAAATAGAGCTTAAAGCCACATTTTTCGCATTTTCTAGGTAATTTGCGTATTTTTGGGCTAGTTTGATTAAAGCCGATTCAGTCTTGGCTGAGAGGGTGAACAGATAGGGCGATGAATCAGGTGCCGCAGTCGTTTGAGGTTCGTAAGGGTATTCTTCGAGAATAATATGGGCATTAGTGCCATTTAAGCCAAAAGAACTAACTCCAGCTAAACGAGCAGAATTTTCACTAACCCATTCACGGTTTTTAGTCGGAACTTTCAGCGGCTGATTTTCCCAGTCTAGATGGGGTGTCGGTTGCTGGAAGTGGAGATGGGGGGCAATTTGTCGATGTTGCAAGCATAAAATCACTTTCATCAGTCCGGCAATACCAGCGGCCGCTTCTAGATGGCCGATATTGGTTTTGACGGAACCAACCCAAACAGGTTGGGGATTTTTAGCAAAAACTGTCGATAATGCACCTAATTCAATGGGATCGCCCAAAGAAGTGCCAGTTCCATGGGCTTCAATATAGCTAATGTCCTCTGGCTTTACCTGAGCATTTTTTAAAGCTTGACGAATCAATTGTTCTTGACTAAGTTGATTGGGAACTGTTAAACCGCTACTCGTACCACCATGGTTAACGGCCGAACCTTTAATTAGTCCTAAAATCAAGTTATTATCCCGAATAGCCGCAGATAAAGACTTTAAAACTATAATACCGCCGCCTTCTCCCCGCACATAGCCATTCGCTGTTCTATCAAAGGTTTTACAACGACCGTCAGGAGACAACATCTGGGCGCGGGATTCCATGATAGTAACGAAGGGGGTTAACATTAGGTTGACCCCCCCAGCTAGGGCAACTTCACACTCGTTATTGCGTAAACTTTGGCAAGCTAAATGAACAGCGACTAAAGAGGAGGCACAAGCAGTATCAACCGTTAAAGTTGGGCCATGAAATCCAAAAAGATAGGATAAACGTCCCGAAGCTACACTTTTAGCATTTCCCGTTCCCGTATAGGCATCAATCAGATCGGGATGATGGCTAAAATGGGAGTAATCTTGAGTCATCATGCCGATAAATACCCCCGTTTGACTTCCTCGCCGATTTAAGGGTGATATTCCCGCATTTTCCAGAGCTTCCCAGGCTAGTTCCAGCAGTAATCGCTGTTGCGGATCCATTTGTGCCACCTCCCGGGGAGAAAGACCAAAAAAATCAGCGTCAAATTGATCTATCGGTTGATTTAAGAAGCCACCGTGACGGGTATAGACTTTTCCCCTTGCATCGGGCTTAGGATCGTAATAATTGTCAATATTCCAGCGTTGCGGCGGAATTTCGCTGATGGCATCGGTTCCTGATTGCAATAATTCCCAAAAAGTTTCCGGTGAATTAGCTCCCTGGGGAAAGCGACAGGACATACCAATAATTGCAATTGGTTCATTCTTAGCTTTTTCTAGGGTATGTAGCTTAGTTTTTAAGACCTTAATTTGATTTAAGGCATCTTTTATTAAGCTCATTTGATCAGTTTTGGCAGGTGTTTGTGTCATGGTAAACAGGTTATTTAGATAGGGTTTGAGGTCTGCTTTTCTAACTTAAGGAATTTAACTCCTGTAGCAGTAAATCGGACAATTCTTCTAGGGATAAATCTTCTTCGTTGAGGGGATCAAGATTGCTATCTTGATTTGCTCCTATTGCTAAGGGTTTTAAACTAAAGTCAAGGTCAATAACTTCAGCTACCAGATAATCGACCAAACTGGTCACTGTTGGGTATTTAAAAGTGATAGTTGCCGCCAAAGATTTACCTAAATCCTTGGCTAAACGATTGCGTAATTCCACCGTCATTAAAGAATCCATCCCCAACTCAAAAAAACCTTGGTCAACTTGGGTAAATTCTCTAGCCGGAATAGCGAGAATTTCCGCTACAATCCCTTGAACATGAGCAGTCAAAGCCGCAAAACGCTCCTCAATTGGTACTGTCCTTAAGACATCAATAAAATTATTGTCTGGGGTTAATTTTGGGGCTGAAAAACTTTGGAAATCTCGTAATAAAGGCGGAATTTTTTGATTCTCGAAACTGTTAAAAAAGCTATTCCAATTGAGAGAAGCGACAGTTACCTGTGTCCGAGAAGTCGTCAGCAATGTTTCGAGGAGATGTAAACATTTTTGGGGATCAAGAGGGGTAAAACCCTGTTTAATTAGCCTTTTTTTCGCTTTTTCGCCTAAATTTTCGGCCATACCACCCTCTGCCCAGGGTCCCCAATTAATAGTCAGGGCCGGCAGTCCTTGCGCTTGACGATAATGAGCTAGACTATCTAAAAAGGCATTAGCACTAGCATAATTACTCTGTCCAGAAGACCCTAACACCGAGGCCATCGAGGAAAAATTAATAAACCAGTCTAAATCCACTTCTTGACTGAGGAGATGCAAATTCCAAGCGCCGAGTATTTTGGGGGAAAAGACGCGCTCAAATTTCTCCCAAGTCTGTTTGGATAAGCTGGCATCCTCTAACACCCCGGCCGTGTGAATAATGCCTTTTAAGGGGGGTAACTGTTGCTCGATTATCTCAAAAGCCCGACGCATTTGGCCAAAGTCGCTAACGTCGGCGGCAAAAACTTCTACATTGGTTCCCTCTTGTCGCCATTGGTCTATAATTGGTTGGGTTTCTGGAGTTATTCCCCGGCGACTCAGTAAGACGAGGGATTTTGCTCCTTTTTTCCTTAACCAATTAGCCACTTGCTGCCCTAAGGCCCCTAGACCACCAGTAATAAGATAGGTGGCATTTTCGGCAATTTCTCGGTTTTTTAGCGACGATTTCGGGATAAATCGCCCTAAACGAGCCACATAGCTCTGGCCTTGCCGCCAAACGATTTGATTTTCCTCCTCCGAACTTTGTAAAGATTGGAACACCTCTAGGGCTAAGGTGTGGCTATCCTGAAATTTATCTCCATCTAGACACAGACAGCGCAATTCTGGGTGTTCTAGGGCAATAGTCCGTCCTAATCCCCAGAGGGAACTTTGGGCAAGGGCAATCACTGTGGGCTGAGAAGGAATGTATTGAGCCGATTGGGTGACAATATAGAGGCGAGGAGAGTAATTAACCTCTATTTTGCCTAGTTCTTGCACTATTTCCAGCAAAGTTCCACAAATTCGCTCCTGAGTGACGGCTAGGTTTTGATTATTTTCTAAAGCTTGGTCGTCATCGATTCCCCAGAGATAAATTAGACCTTGATAGGGTTTTTTGAGGAAATATTGCCAAGTCTGGCGATTGTTTTCGGTGATAAGTTGGCATCTATGCCCTTGTTGCGCCAATTTTTCGGCTAATTGTTGCCCCACTCCCTTTTTGTCAGCAAAAATTAACCAATCTCCTGTTTCTGTCCAATCCATTCCCGTCAAGTCCGTGGCTTGCCAAGTAATTTCGTATAAACTATCCTTGAGGTCGTTGGTCTGGGAAAAGAGGGTTTCTGGCCGGGCTTGTTGAAAAGTTAATCCGTCAATTTGGCTAATTAATTGACCCGATTCGCTGAAAATAGTCAAATCAGCGATTAAGATGCCGTTTTGCAAATTGCTATGGCTGAAGCGACCATGACAGTATATAGAGGTGTCCTTAACTCCCGAAAAGGTCAATCGGTCAATATTAGTGGGAAGATAGGTGCTATTCCCTGCGGGAAATAGTGCCGACATAGCGTGAAAGCAACCATCAAGTAAGACAGGATGTAGCTGGTAATCCACCGCTTGCGAGAGTAGATGGGAAGAAAGTTGAATTTTTGCGACAATTTCGGACTGATTGCGGTAAAGTTCCTGGATAACTCGAAAACTTTCCCCGTAGTTCACTCCTTTACTTAAACAGTCCTGATAATGCTGTGCAATTTCGATTTTTTGGTGACAACGGTTCCGGATATCTGTCCAATTGCAGCTGGGTAAGTCCTGGTTTTCATTGGTTAAATTACCGGATAGATGCAGTAGGGAAACTTCCCCTTCCCCAAGACTGAGAATCTGAAATTGTCCCCCCGCTAGTAAGCTTAACTGTACCTTTTTACTCTGGTTGTCTGAGAAAATTAAGGGTCGATTCAGACTCAATTGACCAATAGTAAACTGCTGATTGGGATATTGTTGACCGGCTGCCACTATAATCATCTCTAGATAGGCCGCGGCTGGGAAAACTACCTGGCCAAAAACTTGATGTTCTTGCAGATAGCTCGGAGAGCAGGGAGAAAGAGAGGATTGATAGTGGACATCCTTTGACCCCAATAGATGCAGCGGTTGCTGTAGGAGAGGGTGGAAAGCTGCCGCTGTCGGGGTTTTTAGCTGAGAATCAATGTAATCTAACCAATAGCGTTTTCTTTGGAAGGGATAGGTCGGTAAGGGGATTTTTTCGCGTAAATAATCCAGGTCGAATCCATTCCAGTCAATTTTGACCCCTTTTACATAAAGGGTCGCTAAACTTTGGAGCAGGGTTTCCCAATTCGACTGTTTTGGGGATAAACTAGCTAACCAGAGACCTTGGTCGGGGAGATTTTGCTGACCTAGGCTAATTAAGGTGGTTTTGGCACCAATTTCTAGGAATATTTCCGTATTTAACTCTCCTAATCTTTCTATACCCCGGGCAAACTCTACGGGAGACAGTAGATGATTAACCCAATATTGGGAAGTTGCTATCTCTGCATCGATAACATCCCCAGTCAGGTTAGAAATAAGGGGAAGACGTGGGGAATTATAGGTGATAGTTTCGGCAATCTTGGCAAATTCTCCCACCATACCCGTCATTAAGGGAGAATGGAAAGCATGGGAAACCGCTAAAGTCTGACTTTCAATGCCTCTCTGATTAAAGTTAGCGATTAAATGGTTAATAGCCTCAGTTTCACCAGAAATGACCGTATTTTCTCGACTATTGACCGCAGCAATGGTACAGATGCCCCTAATCTTCCTGAGATGATTGGTCACGGTGTCGGAATCGGTAAAAATTGCCGCCATTATGCCGTTTTTCGGTAATGTCTGCATTAAGCGTCCCCGATGGGCAATTAACTTCAAACCGTCTTCTAAGCTAAAGACTCCCGCTAAACAAGCGGCCACATATTCCCCTAAACTATGACCGATGAGAGCATCGGGTTTCACTCCCCAAGATAACCAGAGTTGGGCGAGGGCATATTCCAGAGAAAATAGGGTAATTTGACTGTAAAAAGTCTGATTAATCAACTGACTGGTTTTTTCGTCCCCATATAACACTTGCAGTAAGGATTTCACCCCATAGCTCCGTAAAATTTCGTCACATTTCTCTAAAGTTTGGCGAAAAGTCGGTTGCGTTTCGTAGAGTTCCCTCGCCATTCCGGGATACTGTGAACCCTGTCCCGTACACATAAAAGCCAGTTTAGGGGCTTTTTTCGAGGTTAAAAGACTTTTTTGACCTGAAAAGCGATTTTCACCCCTAATAAAGTCTTTTAAAGCTTGCTCAAGCTGTTTTTGAGCCAGAAAGGGAATAGCTAAACGATGCTCAAAATGCGATCGCCCAGTATTAGCGGTATAGGCCAGATTTGCCATGACCGTCTGGGAATTTTGACCTAAAAAATCGTAGTAGCGTTGAGCTAATTCCCGTAAGGCTGGCTCACTTTTCGCCGAAAGGGTAATTAAATGACAAGGACGTTCTAAATGAGGTTTTTCGTCACCAAGCCGCTCAAAATTGCTTTCCTCAACGATTAAATGGACGTTAGTGCCACTCATCCCAAAAGCGCTCACTCCAGCCCGTCGGACTCCTTCTCTGACCAACCAAGGGGTAAGAGTGGTGGGGATTTTGACCGGCAGTTTTTCCCAGGGAATATAGGGATTAGGGTTCTTAAAATGAAGATTAGGGGCTATTTGCTGATTTTGTAGCTGTAAAACTGTCTTAATTAACGCCGCAATTCCCGCAGCTCCTTCCAGATGCCCCATATTAGTTTTCACGGTTCCCAAAATCAGGGGATTATCTTGGCTATGACCCTGGCCATAAATTTTCCCTAAGGATAAAACCTCGATGGGATCTCCTAAAGATGTACCTGTACCGTGAACTTCGACGTATTGCAGATCTTTAGGTTGAATTTTCGCTCTTTCGAGGGCTTGTCTGAGTAAAGCTTCCTGTGCCTGACCATTGGGGGCGGTTAAGCCATTACTTTTTCCATCGTGATTGACAGCCGAACCGCGAATTTGGGCGAAAATAAGATTGCCATCTCGGAGAGCATCACTGAGACGTTTTAAGACCACGACACCGCAACCTTCGCCGCGACCATAACCATCGGCCGAAGCATCAAAGGTTTTACTGCGACCCTGGGGAGAAACGGCTTTTAATTTACAATTACTAATCGCAGTGGCCGGGGTTAACATCAGATTCACCCCCCCCGCTAAAGCGAGATTGCATTCTTGGCCGCGCAGACTTTGACAGGCCAAATGTACTGCCAAGAGGGAGGAAGAACAGGCCGTATCAATTTGCAGAGTCGGACCGTGAAACCCAAATAGATAAGAGATTCTGCCGACGGCAATAGCGCGACTGGTTCCTAAACTGTTGTAAGCATCAATGTGATTGACTACGCCTTGATGAAAACATAATTGGGCATAATCATCGCGAAAAATGCCCATAAATACGCCAGTTTGACTATTAATCAAACTTTCTGGCGCAATAGCCCCATTTTCTAGGGACTCCCAACAGACTTCTAACAGTAACCGTTGTTGCGGATCCATGGCGGCGGCTTCCCGAGGTGAGATGCCGAAGAAAGCCGGGTCAAATTCGTCAACTTTGTCTAAAAATGCCCCTTCCCGACTATACATTTTTCCCGGAACATCGGCATCTTGGTGATAATAATCGGCAATATTCCAACGTTCTAGGGGAATTTCTGTTACTGCATCGATGCCATTAACCAATAACTGCCAATAACTTGCGGAATCATTGACTCCTGCGGGAAAACGACAGCCCATACCCACAATAGCGATGGGTTCGGTTTGCGCTTTGACCATTGCATCGAGGTGTTTGTATTGTTCTAAAAAAGCTTGTTTTTGTTGATTCATCTTCCTAACAACTCTTGTCTTGTTATGTCACGTCACTTTCATCTCAGGTTATGCTTGGGAAAAAGTCACGGATAAGCGGGAAAAACCTTGATACTGTCGGGATGGGAAAATTTAGTAGCATAGTCACAATTGTCCCCGTGACTCCGAGGTGGGGGATAGGACAAGGGCAATTAGCTATCCTATCCCCACCAGCGATTAACTAAAGAAGGCAGAGATTTCTTCTTCGGATATTTGGGGTAAAACTGCTAAAATTTCGCTTTTTTCTCGATTATTTGTCGATTCAGCCGCCGTATTGCTTTGATTAATCTGGTTAGCTAAATATTCTGCCAAACTATCAATAGTGGGATAATTCCAAACAATGGTGGCTTCGACGGGAATTCCCGACCAATCGGCAAGATCTTGGGCTAATTCCACGGCAAAAATTGAATCTAAGCCAAAATCAGCAAAAGACTGGCTGGTTTGGATAGTGGCTGGATTGACCTTTAATTTCTGGTGTAACCAATTACCTAACCACATTTCCACCTTTTCGGGAGTTTGTTGGCTAAGAAGGGACTTTTTCGGACTAGAGGGGCTATTTATTCCGTCTTGCCGCGTTTGAATAGCAATTTCGACCAGAGAAGTTTCAGCTTGAGGATGAGTCTGTTTAGCTTCTGGTTCCAACGTCAATAACTCGTCGAGTTGATAATCGGAACCCTCTAGACGTTGTTCAATATCATCAATAGATTGAGTATAATCGAGGATACGATCGCGGATAGTCGCCACCGAAGAAGCAAAGTTTTCTTCGGGTGTTCCCCGGAGAGCTTTCTGCACAGATAAATCAAACTGCAATTGACTCCAAGCTAGGGCATGACTGTACTTTTCCCCGGGGTGAATTTGGGACATTTTCGCCGTTGTTGCTACTAAAGCGGCGTAACAACCCAATTCTCCGATTAAAGAATAAGCCCAAGCTAAGGCGGCAGAACGATCACCCCAGAGATTAGACTGGAGACAACGCTGATTAATAGATTGGGCAGTGGTGTGGAGTTGCAGGGCAATCTCGGGCGCTTCCAGAACTTTTGTCAGAAATTCGCCTAATTTGTCCGTATGGGTGATACTTTTGCCCAAAAAGATTTTCAAACTTTCGTTAGGACCTTCGCCAATTCGTAAAACTCTGGCATCCCGGAGAATTTGCGGGGCAAGATTAGTTTCCATGTAACCTCTACCCCCGAGCATCTGAACGAGACTATCGGCCGCTTCCCAGAGGTAATCAGCCCCCGTAATCTTGGCAATAACTGCCATTTCCCTGGGAACGGCAACTTTTTGGTCTAATGCGGTGGTGATACACTTTAAGAGACTGGACAAGGCCACAGTAGCCCCAGTTAAATGGTCAAAACGGGCTAAAGTAATCGGACTTTCTAGCAATTTACCGGTAGCGATCGAACGACGACTGGCATAACGTAACATTAATTGTAAACAGCGTTTCATGCCGCCAACTCCCATCATGCCAATACCTAAACGGGCATAAAGTAAAGCATCGTCGGCGGGTTCAGTGCCATTGCCCAATTCTCCCAGCAATTGCTCTTTAGTGACTAAAACATCCTCAAAATAGATGGCATTTTGCATAATTCCCCGTAATCCCATAGTTAGGGATTCAGGTCCCAAACGCAGACCGGGGGTACCTTGACGGACAAGAAAACCTGTCAAACCGTTATTCCCCGGTTCTTCCGAATCAAGCAAACGGACAAAAACATTAATCATTCCGGCCCAAGCAGAACCATTCCAACGCTTAAGGCCGCGAATTCGCCATTTATCTCGGCCATCCGGCACTGCAACGGTACTAATTGCCCCGATATTCGCTCCTGCTTCCGGTTCCGTCATGCCAAAGGAGGATAATTGTCTTCCTGTCGCTAAAAGAGGTAATAACTCTTGCTTGAGGGAAATAGTCCCGTAGTTGAGCAGCGGACGGATACCTAAGCTGTTATTAAGACTCACCATCGTCGCCAGGGTTAAATCAATGGCGGCTAATTGTTCCATCACCTGCAAAAAATTGCGATTATTAAGGGCTATTCCCCCGTATTCCTCAGGAATCTGCATTCCCATCAGTCCTTGATTGCCAAAATCCATGACAATATAGGGCGGCACACAACGACGGTCATCAATCAGATGGGAATTAATGCGAGTTTTGGCGTAATCTCGCAACCAAGTCAAGATTTGCTCGGTTTTTTCTTGACTAGCGGTTGTGGGGTCAGCTTGGTGACTGCTGAGGGGGGGGGTTAGCGTCGGCATAGGGGATGAAATTAGTGGAAGTTGCTGGTTTAAATACTGTTGACGGCAAGCGTGGCGTTGAATTTTGCCGCTAGAAGTTTTGGACAGAGATGCGGGTTTGATAAAAGCGATATCATAAACTTGCAATTCGTGTTCTTGAAAAACCGCTCGACGAACTGCTTCTAGGGCTTTTTGCTGGTTAAAACGGCGAATTGCCGTTCTTTCTACCTCTTGAACTAGGACTAACTTTTCTTCTGCCTCGATTTCTACGGTAAAGGCGGCAGTTCCACTGGGGCAAAAGTCGGGATAGCATTGTTCTACGGTCTGTTCGATATCCTGGGGATAGTAGTTACCGCCGCGAATAATCATCAGGTCTTTCAAGCGTCCGGTGATGTATAGTTGACCCTGATGAATAAAACCTAAATCCCCTGTACGCAAATAAAAACCCTGTCCGGTATCGGCGATAACTGCTTGAAAAGTTTTTTCTGTAGCTTCGGGATGTTGCCAATAGCCTTGGGCAACGGTTTTGCCTTTCACCCAAATTTCTCCCACCTGCTGGGAGGGACAGCGTTGACAGGTTTCAGGATTAACAATGGCAATTTCTGTGTCGATTTCTGTTTGTCCACAACTGACTAAGGATTGAGAATTTGGGCTTTTTTCCGTAAAAACGATTTGATGACGGTTTAAAGCGGCTTTTTCAACCCAGCAGATTTGAGGAACTTGATTTTTCCTGACAGCAGCAACTTTTAAGGTGGCCTCGGCTAAACCATAACCCGGACAAAAGGCGGCAAACTCAAAACCACAGGGGGCAAATTTACGAGCAAATTCGCTCAAAATTTCCATTCTGACGGTTTCTGCGCCATTTAAAGCCACTTTCCAACTGCTTAAGTCTAAATCCGTCAGCTGCTCCTCTTTAATCTTGTCAAGACAACGTTTATAGGCAAAATTAGGGGCGGCAGTGTGGGTGGCCCTGTATTTGCTGATGGCATTTAACCAACCGAGAGGACGTTGTAAAAAGGAAACCGGGGACATGAGATAACAGGGAAATCCTCGATAAAAGGGCAGTAAAATGCCATAAATTAGCCCCATATCATGAAAAGTTGGCAACCATGTCACCATAACGCTCTTTTCATCGTGTTCCCAACCTAAATCTAAATCTCGGAGGTTGGTCAAAAGATTCTCGTGATTGACCATCACTCCTTTGGGAGTCCCCGTGGAACCAGAGGTGTATTGTAAAAAGGCTAAGGTATCTGCTTTTATCTGAGTGGGGTGGTCTTCGGCTAAACTTTTGCCGATTAAGCTATCCGTAGCTAGAAAGGGAATATCTCTGTCTAGTTGCCTTTTTAATTGGTCTAATTCCGATTGTGTGCTTAAAAGTAAGCTTGCTTGCGAATTATTAATAATAGAAGTTAAGCGAGCCATCTTTTGGTTTTTCTTGGGCAAATTAACTGGAATTGCCACTACTCCTGCTAATAAACAGCCGAAAAACCCAGTAATAAACTCTAATCCCGAAGGGTATGCTAATAAAACTCGTTCCCCCGGTAATAGGATGGATTGGAGACTATTGGCAATCGCTTGCGCTTCTAGAAATAATTCCCCGTAGGTAAGGCGTTTTTCTTCGGTTTCGCCATCGACTAAAAAGGTATAAGCAGTTTTTTGGGGTTGGTATTGGGCGCGATAACGAATAATATCGACTAAACTACTTATTTCTGACAAATTAAGCTTAGTATCTAAACAAAGAGTCATTTTTTTACTCCCCATTATTCAATGGAATCGAAAACAAAGATTTAATCCTCTCGCACCGGGACAAGTTTCTGGTGACGGGGGGCGACGGTCACTCTAGGGGTGATTTGGGCTTAAATTAAAGGTTTCTCCGTAAATTTCGCCATAGCAGAGCTTCTGAGTCCCAAAACGTCCCCCATACTCGCTCAAGGGTTCATCAGCGTATCCCAAGGCTAACAAACAACAGACATCGACCGTATCGGGAATTTGGAAATACTCGCGCAAGGGTTTAGCCACAAATCCTTCTAGGGGACAACTATCCACCCCCAAGCTTTGCGCCGCTATCATGAGATAAGTAACCGCAATCATAACTTGTCGGTTGCTCCAAGCTTCTGGAGACTGATAACAGGGTTTAAATTGGAAAAAAGGCGGAATGGCCATGTGCATGAACTTGGCCCGTTTTTCGGAAATCGTCCCCTCTTGTTTTCCTAACTCAATCACTTGATTAATGTAACCACGATGGTTAACTTGGCGATCGCCACAACAGATTAAAACCACGGGTGCATCGACTAATTTATCTTGTTCAAAGCCGAATTCTCGCAATTTTGCCTTATTTTCTGGTTCTCTAACCACTATAAATCGCCATGGTTGCAAATTATAACTAGAGGGAGCTTGGAATCCTAAACGAAAAATTTCGGCTAAAATTTCTTCGGGAATGGCATCGGTGCGAAATTTACGAGTAGAGCGTCTTTTTTGAAATATTTCAGCAATATTCATCATCTAAACCCTTTTATGAGACGTTTTCAACGGTTTAACCTAAAAAACTTTCGGGAATCGCCGGTCCCCATTGATAGAGAATATCTAACCCACCCGCATGAAGTTCTGGCTCGGTGGTTTGCTCGAAAAGATCCCCATCGGTAAAATGTTCAATGAGGCTACCGAAAGGATCTTGCCAATAGTCAAACACTTGACTTCCCAACAAATGGCGACCAATACCCCACACAGGAGTCCATCCTTTTTCTCGTAACCAATCGTGGCCGATTTTAATAGAGTCAAAATCTTGCACCTCGAAGGCAGTATGATGGACTTTGGGGTGAGAACCTTGCAACATGGCGATGGTGTGATGATCAACCCATTCGTCTCCCCGTTGACAACGAAGAAAACCCCCGACTCGTAAACTGGGATGGCCGTAATAAATTAAATCTGTTGCTTTTAAGCCAAAAGTCTGCTGATACCAGTGATAGCTTTCCTCAAAGTCTTTGACATCAATAGCTAGATGACCTAGACGTAAAATAGGTGCGGGTTCTTTTTTCGGCCTTTGGGTGCGACCTAAACGGGTTTTGCGACTAGCGTGATTCCATTGCAAGGGTTCAGGAATCGGCAAAGGTTCCACTTCCTCGATACCATAGACCAATTCTAGGTTAAAACCGTTGGGGTCAATAATTTTGATGCGCTGACCACCGCCAGGGGTGAACAGGGTTTCCACGGTCGAAGCGGAGGCTAAAGTGGCTAGTTCATGTAAGACAGATTCTGATGTCGCTTCTAGGGCAAAACTGACAAATTTAGCTTCTTTTCCCCATTCTACGACATAGACAAACTGTTTTTTGCCTCTAGCTCGCATATACAAGGCTGTATCGGTTTTAACTGCGGTAATCAGGCCAAAATCCCTCAAAAAACGTTCGCACAGGTCTAAATCCGGATGTTGATAGGTAACGTAGGCAATATCAGCAATTTTAGTCATAGTCGGTCATCCAGTGGAGTTGTCTAATTCGGCACAAAATAGCCAGACAGATATCGGTCAAAGTGCTGCCATAGCAAGGGGAAAAAGACTATTAAGAAAATCTGAACTTTGTTGTGGTTGATTATGGCATTGTGGGTACACCCACAGTCAAAGGCTAATTTTTCTTGCCCTCAATTGCTATCCCAGACTGGAGTTTGAGTAACTTGGGGGTGGAGAAAAACCTTGGGGAACTTCGGGGTTTTGCGGAAAATTTTTTTGAGAGATGTGGTCAAGGTCGTCTAGAAAAATCCGCTATCGTTGCCATAACGGGAAATTCATGTTACTACTTGGAAATACTTGGATGGTCAACAGCCACAACCACCAGGCCCGCCAAATAGGGCTAAGTGGGTAGGTGAAAAAACTCATAAAATAGCCGAGAAACCTTTGTGGAGGATGAATCAAACCTTGCCAGTACCCCTAAAAATCGATTCGCTTGGATTTAGCGCACGCCGTTAAACAGGGGAGCGAAGCTTGCACTCAAAAAGGAGGATAGGAAACTCACTGTTTTAAGTTTAATCCGTAAGCAAATCATTACTTAAATTTTTCAATTACCAGCAAAGTCCTTAATTACTAAACTTGAGATAATGTCTAGAAAAGTTACCTATGGGGATATTCCCAGGCAAAGAACCAAATATCTGCTTAATGCTCTGTTAAAGTTTGCTAACTACGAGGTGGATAATTGTGAAAATCTGGCGATTAAATTTAGCTGGATTAATGAGAAAAAATTGAAAATTCAAGCCGAACTTAATGCTTTAGAAATGCTGACAGAAAAATGTGGTCAAAGGCTGGAGTTATGGCAAATTCGGGATGCTTTGACGGAATATCTTAACGAAAAGTTTTTAGGTATTTTGGAAGATCATCGTCTCAATAATCAAGGGAAAATTCGTACTTTTCAAATTACTTTTTGGCAACGGGGTCATGATATTTTAACTAACCTAAGGAGCTTTGATCAAGAGTGGGCAAACAAAAGTAAACATCAATCTCCCGCAATTGCTGCTATTTTCTCCTCTTTAGATGAGGAAAAACAACAGGATTATCAGACCTATATTAAGGATTATGTAAAACGTCCACCTCTGGAGGAAAATTGTCTCAAAGTTCTTCAGCAAGAACAATCGTTGCTAAGAATTCGCGCACCTCATAATAGTGGCAAAACCCGTTTAGTTAATTGGTTAGTCCATCATCTCAAACAAGATAATTATCAACCAGTTATCATTGATTGTGAGGAGGAAAAAGCCACTATTGCCCTTAGTTGTGAAGACTTGCTGCTGTCGATTTGTCGTACCATTACCCAAGAATTAAAGATTAACGAATCTCTTCTCGATAAATTTTGGTCTCGTCCCGGAACTCCTGCCCACAAAACTCGACGATATTTAGAGGAATATGTTCTCCAACCCAGCGCTAATCCTCTGGTTTTTGTCTTTGAAAAATTTGATACAATTTTGGAAACTGAAACAATCGGTAATGAAATTTGTGGTATTCTCAGAAGTTGGCATGAAAGACGTTCCCAACCTTGGCGGAAACTGCGCTTAATTATTATTCATTCAACGGAATTTTATAGCAACTACGATTTTTATGCCTCTCCCTTAATTGGTGTAGGTTATGTGGCTAGTTTATCGGATTTTAATGCGGAACAAGTTCTCACTTTCGCTCAAGTTAATGGCATTAATTGGACGTTATCAGATGTTCATAAGGTCATGAACTTAGTGGGAGGTAATCCTTATTTAATTAAGTTAATCTTGGTAAAATTGCAAGAAGGGAAGTCTCTAGAAAAGGTTCTAGATGATGCCTTGCAGGGACGAGAGCCATTTCAAAGTCATTTTTTCCTACTGATGAGATATCTGAAAAGTAATGCTAACCTACGGAATATTTTTAGGCAAATTCTTCAGAAAAAAGCTCTGACTCCGGCTCAAATGAAAGGAGAATCGGTTCAATTTTTGGACCGATTGGGACTGATCGACAAAAATTATGATACCCTAGAGGTGCGTTGCAATTTGTATCAAGTATATTTTGACGATTTACTTGATTAGTCTCGTTGAGATTCCAATTGAAACTGAATTGAGTTTTCAAGTTTTGCTTCTAACTTACTCTTAACCCTCACAGTAATTGGTTCTCGATTAGATTCAGATTCATTATCTACAAACCTGAGAGAATTGCCTGAGGTCAAACTGGCCGAAAGATTGAGGTTTTCTAAATGTTCTTGTATCAACTCTAAAGAAATTTTATTCTGGGATTGCAAGGCTCTAATAGCAGCTATAAATGATTGAGCCGCATCATAACTGGTAGCGGTTCGCCAACTAATATCTTCTTTCCATAAAGCTTGAGCATCTCTGACAAAATTTTGGGACTTAATTAGATGGGAAAACCAAGGCACAGCCAAAACTAAATTATTAATAAATTTACCGCTATCAACCAACATTTCATGTTCATACATGGAATGACTCCCTAAAAGAACTAGCTTATTTTTCAGTTCTGGAGTGGTGCTGGTATTTAACTGTTCAAGAGTATGGGATAATTCTACTACCACAGAAGCTGATTCCAAACTGGGAAATAAGACAATTCCTCTAACTTGATCTTGGGAAAATGCTTTTAAAACTTCTGCGTCAATATCTAGGGAAGATGATAAATCAATTACTTTAGTGATTTTACCGCCTTTTTTTTGGAAAGCTTGATGAAACTCTTGAGTAAGTTCTTGGCTATCAATCTGGTTAGAATTATTAAAAATAATTACCTTATCTAGATCATGTTGGCTGGCATAATTAGCTAAAGTTTCACCAATTTTTTCATTGGTGATAACGGTTCTAAAAAAGTATTCACTCTCAATTACATCCGAGGAACTTGTCGAAGAAATTAAAGTAATTTTGGCTCTTTCATAGATAGGTAAAGCTGCTAGGGTGGCTTCACTAGAATAATGTCCAATTACTCCAATAACTTTGGGGTCTTTAACGATTTCTTTGGCGACTATCTTAGCAACTTTTTCGTCATTATTATCATTGGCAATAACGATATTTAAAAATAAATTATTCGCACTTGTCGGTAATTGGCTATTAAATAAATATTGTGCTTGAGCAATCCCTTTCAGGATTTCTTGGGAAATTTCATTTTTTTTGCCACTGGGAATAACCACCGCCAAAGTCACATAATTATCACTTAAATAAGCGATAGCATTATTATAATAAATCAAGGTTTCTGCATCTTCAGGATGAGCAAGATAGGCTTTTTTGAATAACTGTTTAGCTTCCAAATAATTAGCATTTTTAAAAGCCAAAATACCCCGATCTTTATAAAAATTTTCCTGTTTAATAAGTAGCTTTTTTTCGCCTTGGCTAAATAGTTCAGGCTCCTTAGTATAGGGAATTTTATAAAAGTAAGGTAACAGCCATGACTGGTAGAATCCCAACCCAAGTAAACCTGTAACAATGCTAGTAAATATTCCCGCTGCCAACATAAATAAACGAGATTGTTTTTGACGAGTAATGCTCTCAGATGCGGCTAAAAAACGATAATCGATACTATCTAATTCTTTATCTTCTTGCCATTTTTTAGATTCCTCTAACTTTTTACCTGTCAGTAAACAATTTGTATCGGTAAAATTTGAGTCTTCCCACTTAGCAATTTCCGATTGATAAGGACGACTAGCTGCTAATACATTATATAACCATTTTTGATTAAAAATTGCCTGATAAATAGCATTAGCCACTCTAAGATAGCCCTGATTATCGACGATAACTAATCCAGATAGTAATAATTCATCATGTTCTGGTGTGTTACTCGCTTTCACCAATTTACCTTTTAAAAGGTTGGCATAAACCCTTAGTAAATATCCTTGATCAGGATGATAAATAAGTCGCTCTCTTATACTTGATAAAAAAGCAGGTTCATCTTTTTTTTCCCAGTTATCAATAATGTGTTTATAAACAAAATCTCGCATCCAGGCTGATAAGAGAGACCGAGGTATTTGAACTTTAAACTTGGCCATTAAATAACACAATTTTTGAGTTAGAAAAGGTTGACCATTAGTCCAGCTAAAAATTTCTTGTAGAATTTCTTGAGGGGACACACCCAACCCTTCTAGTCCTTGCATCAAGGGTTGACAGTTATCTTCTAACGACAGTCCATTTAATTCAATTGCTTTACCAATATTGAAAGGAGTTCTTTGACTATCCTGAATTAATTGATTGGGGGTAGCCGTGCCAATTAAAACAAATGAAATACGATTAAAATCTGCATTAATAACTCGCTTTTCATGACAAGACCTAATGTAAGCAAAAAAGTCATCAGTAGCAAAAGGTAGTTTTCTAACCACATCAATTTCATCAATAAAGATAACAATACTGGTTGAAATTTTTCTTAATAAAATTTCTTTAATAAATTGTCTAAGTAACCCAACATTAGAAACAGATTGACTGGCGATCCAGGATTCTAAATCCGTCATGTTTAGTTTTAATTGTTCGGCAATTTCAATAATTAAGGAATGATACCAGCTAGATTGATCTACTGATGTCCCCAATTCATTTAAGTCTATACGGGAACAGGCTACTCCTTGGACTTCAATTTGAGTTTGGATGCGTACCGTCAAACTCGACTTGCCCATTTTGCGAGAATTGAAAATATAACAATACTGACTGTTCATCAGAGCTTGGTACAGTTCCAGATCAGCCCTTCTATCCACATAGCTTGGATCGGAAGGAGATAAGGTACTAGAAAACTTATAAACATTCTCGGCGGTTGCGTTTTCTTGCATATTTCGGTATTTTATTGACCAGATAACCAAAACTTGGGTAAGTAATACCAGTTTGAACTACACTAACCCCGGTGATAAATCCAGAAAAAACCGCGCTCACTCATAGCCGATTATTGGTAAGCTAGTTCTGCTCTGAATGAAATTGGCATATTTTCTTCGGGTAAACTCATCTAAGCTGAATTCTCTCAACTGCGCGAGTCCCCACCCTCAGCAACGGGTTCGGGGGAGACTGAAAAGTCTCCTATCCCCTAATTCCCTACTCTAAAGCGTAGATACGACCATCCATGAGCAGACGGGTGATCCCTTTCGCTTCCAGTTGAGCGTGAGCTTTTTCGATCAGGCGACCGTCGGGAACTTTAATCACTTTTTCCTTGCGCTTGGAGAAACGACGAGCGATGCGATGACTTTCAAAGATGGGGAGAGTGCGCTGCTGGATTTCCTGAGGGGGAACCTTACCCAATTCGGCAAAATCCTTGAGGGGACGGGTGATTAATTCGGCAGCACGATCGATCACCAAGTAACAGGTTTTGGGAAAAGCCGCCGCCGATAGGGGTAATATCTGTAATTGGGCTGTTTTAACGATAGTGGGGCCTAAATAGCTCCCCGCTAGTTCCTCCTCCTCCTCATCCTCATCCTCATCCTCATCCTCCTCATCTTCCTCTTCGTCCCAATCCTCGTCAAGCTCATCTTCCTCCTCCTCTTCCTCGATAGCTTCGACGGAAAAATCGGTTAAATTAGCGTTTTCTAGGGGTTTATCGCCATTAATTTCTGTGTCTTCCGAATTATCTGCTTCTGGCGGGTAAGAGGTATCTATTAACAGGGTTAATTGTTCCACAGCGGCGATCGGTTGCTGAAAAGCCGGCTCATCCTTAGCTGCGATGTGGGCTGCCGGAAAACCAATCACCTCGAGCGCTTCTTCCGATAAATCCGCTGCTGCTCCCTCCTCCTCGAGGCCGCGAGGATTGCGGGCCAAGCGTTTTTTCTGGATTAATTGCTCGTATTCCTCGCTAGAAAAGGAATTTTTGAGAAAACGACTGACCGTAGAACTACTCACGCCATAACGCTCGGCTAAGGTGGAAGTGGTGGCCTCCGTTTCCCGATAAAGCTTAAGAATTTCTTTTTTCGTGGCATCAGTCAGTTTTCTTGGACTCATATTACTTATATAGTTATTTTTTAAGCGATAGGATCTTGCCGATGGCTAGTCAGGGGAAGCTGTTGTCCTTGAGCGGATGTACTCTTAATCATAAAACGCTCTAGCCAATTAAAACTAAGCAATTCGTTTTCTAGTCCCTGTTCTAGTCTATCCTTGACTTCTGTTTCTCACCACTACTCAAGATTAAAAAATTGACGATGATATCAAGTGCTGCTAGTCAAAAAGCCTTATTAGTTCTGGCCGATGGTACGGTTTACGAGGGTTATTCCTTCGGGGCCAAGGGAACCACTGTCGGCGAAGTTGTCTTTAACACGGGGATGACCGGTTATCAGGAAGTCCTCACCGATCCCAGTTATGCCGGTCAAATCGTCACTTTTACCTATCCGGAATTGGGAAATACGGGGGTTAACCCCGAGGATGAGGAGTCAATTCGTCCCCAGGTGAAAGGAGCGATCGCCAAAAATATCTGCCACCGGCCCAGTAATTGGCGTTCTAGCCAATCCCTACCGGATTATCTGGCCGCTCATGATGTTATTGGCATCTATGGCATCGATACCCGGTCTTTGACCCGCAAAATTCGCTCGGTTGGGGCGATGAATGGGGCAATTTCTACGGAAATACTCGATTATCACGATTTACTGCGGCTAGTGCAGGCGGCCCCCAGTATGGCGGGGTTAAATCTCGTTAAAGAAGTTACCACCAAGGAAGTGTACGAATGGACGACTCCCACCCCGTCCGCCTGGGAATTTGCGCCAATCGATAGTGATCAAGAACCGTTAACGGTGGTGGCGATCGATTTTGGCATCAAACGCAATATTCTCCGGCGTTTAGCCAGCTACGGTTGTCGGGTGATCGTGGTTCCCGCTGACACTCCCCCGGAAAAAATCGCCGCCTATAATCCCGATGGTATTTTCTTTTCTAACGGACCGGGAGATCCGGCGGCTGTCACCGAAGGGATTGCCCTAGCCAAGCAACTTTTGCAAGGGGAAAAACCCACTTTTGGCATCTGTATGGGTCATCAAATTTTAGGGCTATCCCTGGGAGCAGAAACCTTTAAGCTGAAATTTGGCCATCGCGGGTTAAATCAACCCTGTGGACTGCGGCAACAGGTGGAAATTACCAGTCAGAATCACGGTTTTGCCGTGCAGGAAGCCTCTTTAAATCCGCAAGTGGAGATTACCCATCTCAACCTCAATGATCGCACCGTAGCGGGTTTAAAACACAAGTCTCTGCCCTTTTTCTCGGTACAATACCACCCCGAGGCCAGTCCCGGCCCCCACGATGCCGATTATCTGTTTGGCCAATTTGTCGATTTAATGCGGGAAGCAAAAAAGGGTCGGTCGTAAATTTTTAGGATATACTAGGGTTTTGATTTTTACGGCTCTAGAGCTAGGAGGCGATTATTCCAGAAGCAATTAACTTGACCGTCAGCTTGCGAGGCACGCGTGAGGTCAGAGATAAGTACCAAATTTTCCGTTTGACGGGTCTTTTAGATGCCTTTTCCGAACCGACTTTTTGTAAGGTGATCGAAGGCTATGTGGAGGAAGGTCCTAAGGATGTGATTATTAGCCTCGCTCAGATTGATTTTATCGATAGCTCCGGTTTAGGGGCTTTAGTAAAATTGGTGAAAAAGGCCAAAACCGAAGGAGGCAGTTTACAAATTGTTACCAATGCGCGGGTAACTCAAACCGTAAAACTGGTGCGATTGGAGAAGTTTTTGTCCCTGCAACCCACCCTAGAAGCAGCGGTCGAATATCTAGAAAAAGCGTAAATCGTGGAATCTCCTCTCGAAAAAATTCGCTTACAGGTCAATGGCGAGGGTTCACCAATCCTAGAGGGTCTTGACCGATTATCGCCCGCTTCCCTGGCCTATCTAGGGGATGCTGTTTATGAATTATATATCCGCACCTATTATTTACTGCCGCCCCAGCGTCTGGGAGACTATCACGCTCAGGTGGTGAGCAAGGTCAGGGCCGAACAACAGGCTTTAGATTTAGAACAACTGCAGCCCTATCTGACGGACCAAGAAAAAGAAATTCTGCGCCGGGGACGCAATGCGGTCACGGGAAAACGCCGTCGTCTGACAGCCCAAGTCTATCAGCAGGCCAGCAGTTTAGAAACCCTGTTCGGCTATCTTTATCTACAAGACCCCTCAAGATTACATCAACTATTAGAAAAACTAGAATTATAGCCCTCAGGTATTATTCCCGACCCCCTTTTATTAATCCATCCAATCATGAGCGATCGACCATTTCGTGGCAAGTCCGATAATAGTAATTTTCGCCGGCCCTCGCGGCCGAAAACCGGGCCAATTCTGGCTAAATCCCCGGCAGTAACTCCAGAAAACCAAGAAGCTGATGATCTGCTCTACGGTCGCCGGGTGGTTTTAACGGCCATGGAGGAGGAGCGCCAACTGAATCGGATTTGGGTAGTCAATCGACTCCGTTATGATCCCCGTTATCATACCCTCTTAGAAAAAGCCAAAGCCAACGGCACGGTAATTGATGAGGTGGATGATCTGCGTCTCGATCAGATTACCAATAAGGCCAATCATCAGGGGATCGCCGCCCAGATGTCTCCCTATGAGTATATAGAATTAGCCGATCTGATCGAGAAAGCTAAGGGCAAAAGTCGCCACCCCGTCATCGTCATCGCTGAAGGTATTACGGATCCCCATAACCTTGGGGCAATTATTCGCACCGCCGAAGCCATGGGTTGTCAGGGGGTAGTTATTCCCCAACGTCGCGCCGCCGGGGTGACATCGACGGTGATGAAAGTGGCGGCGGGGGCCTTGGAATATTTACCTGTGGCTAGGGTGGTTAATCTCAATCGTGCTTTAGAAGAATTAAAAGCGGCCGGTTTTTGGCTCTACGGCACGGCGGCAAAAACTGGTAAATCTTTACACACAATCAATTTAACGGGCGCGATAGGATTGGTCATAGGTTCGGAGGGAGAGGGGTTGAGTCTGTTGACCCAAAAGTCCTGCGATGAGTTGGTATCTATCCCCTTGGCAGGCAAAACCCCCAGTCTCAATGCTTCGTTGGCGGCGGCTATGGCTCTTTATGAAGTTTACCGTCAACGCTGGCAAAATTCCCCCGACTGAAAATCTGTATTTTTCGACACTCCCAATAGCCAAAAGGAGAAAGTATAAATAAAATAGGAAGGAAGTTTGCGAAATGTAAACGAACGTAACAAAACCACCAGAGTAGATTTAGATGGGGAACGAAATGAAAGAATTTTTGATTAGCTTACTGGAAATGTTCGGATTAGCCTACTGGGTCGAGATTAAAACCGACTATCCCAGATGTACTTATTATTTCGGTCCTTTTCTCGCTAAAGACGAGGCTGAAGTCGCTCAAGCTGGTTACGAAGAAGATTTGAAAACAGAAGGAGCGCAGGGAATTAAATTGCATATAAAACGTTGTAAACCCGAAGATTTAACTATTTTTGAGGAAAAAGAAGAAAGCAAGCTCCTGAATACCCTAAAGGTATTACGCAGTCAAGCTTCTTAACGACTTTCAGTGATCGGTAATCAGTAATCAGTGATCAGTAAACAGTAAACAGTAATCAGTGAAAAGACAGCAGAAAACTGCCATTTAATAATGCACACTTAATACCGATAACTGGTAACTGATAACTGATAACTGATGGCTAAATATCAATGGGATCGATTTAAAAAACAGCTATATTCTGCTTCTGTCAGTCTTCCCGCTTCGTAGAGAGTATCGGTAATTTCTGCCAGGGTTAAAACCGAATAAGGTTGATAACCATGACTACGAAGTTTATCTTTAACGGGACCACCATGGTCGATAAAAACCACGATATCATTAACTAATAATCCCGCCGATTTAATCTTTGCTGCCCCCTCGATCGCACTTTTGCCAGAAATTAAAATATCGTCCACCACTACCACAGTTTCCCCCACTTGAAAATTACCTTCAATTACTCTTCTTGTGCCGTGAGCTTTTACTTCTTTGCGGGGGAAAATCATCGGATGATTTAATAATAAAGATAAACCCGTAGCTGTGGGTAAAGAACCGTAGGGGATACCGGCAATGCGGTCAAATGTCAAGGTTTTTAATATTTCTCCATAGGCTTCAATTACCTGCTGAAAAATATTAGGATTAGAGATAATTTTTCTCAGATCAATATAGTAGGAAAAAGTTTCTCCCGATGCTTGCACATAATCGCCAAACATCAAGCAACCAATATCAAATAATTGTAGAATTAAATCCTGATGAGGATGTTGTTTTAAAAGACAAACGTTAGCAGTCCAAGTATCATCTCCGCTCGATTCTTGCCTTTGATTTTGTTTAATTTTGTTGACTTCCTCGCGTAAATCCTTCACTTTTGCCCCCAAATCGGGTTGAGATAAAAAGTCTTGGGGTACAGGAATTAATAAACCCTCGCCATGACTATTTAAACCCACAGTAATTAACTCGGAGAATTTACTTTTGTCTTCCCAAATACTGCGTAATAAAATCAATCTTTCGGGGGCAAAATTGCGAATCTTTTTCAATATCTCCGGTTGAGTGGTTCCCACTTCTAAAAATACTTGTTCGGGAGTTCCCCAAGTACAAGCTTCTTTGACAACTTGCAGATAAAAAGGATTGTCGCGACTGGGAAATTCTTGCAGATTAATCGCACCTTGATTGGAAGTATGACAGAGGATAAAAGCGCCATGCTCGGGGTAAACTAAAAAAGGAGCAACGTGATCCTGTCCGGAGTAGGGATTGAGAGTAACCGCGTCCACCTGCCAAGTTTTAAAGATAGTCTCGGCTAAAATACTGCTAGTATTAATATCACCGTGTTTAGCATCCAAAATTACCGGGATATGATCGGGAATTGCCGTTAAAATTCGCTGTAATAATTCTAACCCTGCCGCTCCCAAAGCTTGATAAAAGCCTAAAGTTGGTTTGTAGGCACAGACAAAAGGGGCAGTTTCATCGATAATAAACTTGAGCCACCGTTCTAAATTAACGATTAATTCTCCCGGGGTGGGGGGCATCATTTCGGGGTTAGCATCTAAACCGAGGACAAGTAGAGTCTGGTTTTGACTAATGGCGTGGTTTAACTTTTGAAAAAAATTCATCGGTTCCTAATCTCAGGATTCTGGATTAGCTTCTAATTCTACACTATTTGGTCGAAAAATAGGCTGTAAAATTGTCTCGTGCAGACTTTTTCTGGTGTCAGCGTCAAGGAATTTCTTTTGTAGCGGTTGCCATTCTTGCCATTTTTGGTGACGGATATTTCGGAAAATTTCTAGTAAGGTGGGCATTTCCTTGGCAAGACAATTAGGGAAAATTTGGCTAAGAAAAGCCGAGAGAACACAACAATCCTGCATTTCTCCGAGAATACTTTGAAGGTTTTTAATATCTTCTAGATACTCTCGATATTTGTCGCCATAAAACTGAGGGAATAACTCCATATTATAGCGGGAACGCTTGGCTTCTTTACGGAGATCGTGCAGTAATAATCCTTCTTTTTCCAATAAGTCATCAATTTCTTGACTAGAAAACTCTCGTAATCTTTTATAGTCCTCTAAATTTACCCCAACTAACCAGCCTTCATGGAGTAAAAAGCGACTCGCTTGCGGTAATAATAAGTCTGGTAAAACTGTGGCAATATCTAATTTTCCAATCGGTTGATAGGTGGGATTATCCAACCAACTGGCAAAATCTGCCTTAAAATTGAGAAATTTATCGGACTTTAAGAGTTTTTCTACCTTAGTAAAAGCCTTCTTTCTTTGGCCTTCGAGAACTTGTAAAACTTTCTTCAGTAAATCCTGTTCTTTCGGGGGTAAAATTGGCTGATAATGGCCGACAAAAGCCGATTTTAACACATCTAAATCCCGCAATTCTCCTAAAATTCTGCCCAGATTACCCACCCGTTTTTGGTCGGCAGATTTCGGCATGGTTAAAGCGGGGGCAAAACCGGTTAAGGTACTGCGAAGACGGCGCATTCCCACACGAATTTGATGTAATTCTTCCGTATCCTGATCGAGTAAAACCCCAGCTTCGTGTTTAAGAACTTTATGAAAATGTTTATCAATACCGATATAGGCCCAATCGGCAACAGTTTTAGCCCGAGGATTAAATTTGTTAGTCATTTGTCTTTAGCGAGGAAATAATGTCAAGATGGTGATAGAATCTTTAAATAAAGACTGGAACTAATAGATCCCATTTATTCTACACAATAGGATGAAGCAGCCGCTTTAAGAGAAGTTTATGGATAGTTTTTGGCTAGATTATGCGGGGGAAATCGCTTTTCGCACTGGAGAGCATCTTTTCTTGACGGGAATAGCCATGGCTATGGGTAGCTTAATCGGGATTCCTCTAGGTATTTTAATTAGTCGTCAAGCTATTCTCGCCCCACCAATTATAGCGATCGTTAACACCCTACAGACTATCCCCAGTTTAGCCCTATTTGGTTTTTTAATTTCCGTGCCTTTTTTGGGAGGAATCGGCAAAATTCCCGCTATTGTTGCCCTAACTCTCTATACTTTACTGCCAATTGTTTTAAATACCTATCTGGGCATCAAAAAAGTTGATCCCGAATTAAAATTAGCCGGGTTATCCCTAGGCATGACCGACGGTCAAATCCTGCGCTATATCGAATTACCCCTGGCCAGGGCGACAATTTTGGCAGGAGTGAGAATTGCCACGGTGATTGCTATCGGTGTGGCTACGATCGCAGCTGCCATCGGTGGCGGTGGTTTGGGAGTGTTTATTTTTCGCGGTATTGCCACGGTCAACAATCAGTTAATTTTGGCGGGGGCAATTCCTGCCGCTTTTTTAGCCCTTGTTGCCGATTGGAGTCTCGGTCGGCTAGAAAAGACCTTTTCCCCTTCGCAACGTCCGAAAAAGCCCTCTAAATGGCAATGGGGCTTAGGTTTAATCGGGTTGGCCTTGCTATCTTTCCTCTTGACTCAAATTTTCCATTCATCCCCCGGCACCGTGGTGATCGGTTCCAAAAATTTTACCGAACAGGTGATTTTAGGGGAAATTTTGGCACAGGAAATCGAAAAAGAGACGAATTTACGGGTTGAACGTCAATTTAATCTCGGTGGTACTCTGATCTGTCATGAAGCGGTGAAAGCGGGTAAAATCGATGGTTATGTGGAGTATTCTGGCACGGCTTTCACGGGAATTTTGCAGGAAAAACCCCTTAACGATGCCCGATTAGTCTTTGAAAAGCTGCAAGAGATTTATCCAGAAAAATTTAATCTAGAAGTCTTTCCCAGTTTAGGATTCGAGAATACTTTCGCCATTGTTATCCGGGGAGAAACCGCCAGTCAATACAATCTGAAAACTCTCTCGCAAGTGGCTAAATATACCCCCAATTGGCAAGCGGGTTTTGGTTATGAATTTTTGGAAAGGGAAGACGGTTACAAGGGATTAGCGAAGACCTATGGTCTAACTTTTGCCGGACCCCCGAAAGTGATGGATTTAGGGTTAATGTACCGCGCTTTAGCCGAAAAACAGGTGGATTTAGTGGCGGGAAATTCCACCGATGGCTTAATTCCCGTGCTAGATTTAGTCATCCTAGAAGATGATCAACGCTATTTTCCTCCCTACGAAGCGGTACCGATTTTTAACCTGGATAGTTTGCAAAAATATCCACAATTGCGACAGGTTTTAGCCAAACTCACCGGCAAAATTACCTCCACAGCTATGCAGAAATTAAACTATCAGGTGGATGGACGCGATCGCAGGGTGGAGGAAGTGGTTAAAGAATTTCTAGTCTCCCTCTCTTAACCATTTAGTCACTCCCCCGGGTTGATCGATTAAAGTAATGCCTTGGGCTTTTAATTCTGCACGAATGCGATCGCTTTCGGCGTAATTTTTCTCTTTTTTCGCCTCTGTCCGTTGTTGGATGAGATTTTCGATATCCGCTGCACTAATTCCTTCAGAAACAGGGGTTTCTCCCTGGTCAGCGGCCATTTCTAAGCCCAAAACCCTAGACAATTTCACCAAAGTATGCCATTTTACCGCTAATTGGGCCAGATTGCTGTCTGTCTTACCCGCATGGGTTAAATTATTACCCTCCTTGCGTAATTCCTTAGCGATTTCAAATAACACCGCTAAACCACCGGCAAAGTTAAAATCGTGATTTACCGCCTCTTGAAAGCGATTTTCTAGCTCTTGGTCAGTAATTGCGGGATTATCTGGCGGAAGATGCTTATAACCAAAGGATAAACCCTCTTGTAAAGTATGCCAGCCATTAGTGGCCGCCTGCAATCCCTCATCGGAAAAATCGATCGGTTTGCGGTATTGGGCGCCTAAAATTAATAATCTCACGGCTAAGGGGTCATATTTTGCCAATAACTCGCGAATAGTGATGAAATTACCGAGGGATTTCGACATTTTTTCCCCAGCCACCTTAACCATGCCATTATGTAACCAATAGTGGGCCAGAGGTTTACCCGTAGCCGCTTCACTTTGGGCAATTTCGTTTTCGTGGTGGGGAAAAATTAGATCACTTCCCCCCACATGAATATCGATAGTTTCTCCCAATTGTTCTTTGACCATGGCCGAACATTCAATATGCCACCCCGGACGACCTTGGCCCCAGGGAGAATCCCAACTAGGTTCCCCCGGTTTTGCCCCTTTCCAGAGGGCAAAATCAAAGGGGTCTTGTTTTTTAATTGCTTCCGGGTCGTCGGTTTCTACCCGGCCGCTGGCCCCAGCTTGCAAATCATCCAGTTTTCGCCCTGATAGTTTGCCATAATCAGAAAAACGACGGACGGAGTAGTAAACATCGCCATCGCTGGGGTAAGCATAGCCTTTTTGTTCTAATTCATAGACTAGGCGCTTGATACCGTCGAGGGTATGAGTGGCCCGGGGATAAGCGTCCGCCGGTCTGACTCCTAATTTTGCCATATCCTCAAAGTAGGCCTCGATAAATCTCTCGGCCACGGCCGCCATGGTGGTATGTTCATTTTTAGCCCGATTGAGAATTTTATCGTCAATATCGGTGAAATTCTGAATATAGCGCACTTTATAACCGAGATACTCTAAATAACGCCGCACCACATCCCAAACCACACAGGTACGCGCATGACCCAAATGGCAATAATCATAGACGGTAATGCCGCAGCAATACATGGAGACCATGCCGGGGATGAGGGGGGTAAAGGGTTCTTCGCGACGACTGAGGGTGTTGTAGAGGATTAAGGTCATGGAGGGGGAATTTTTTTTCTGGGGAAAAAGGCTAGTCCAATTTTATAGCAGTTATCAGTGATCAGTTATCAGTTACCGCTAACCACTTTCCCCGTTCCCTGAATTTCGTTACTATACTTTGTGTTTTTTGTCAAGAGGTTTTTAGGGTTTTAGTAAAGATATGACGGTAAGATTCGAGGAGATAGGACTGTTTTGATGACAACTATTATTGATAGAATCGATAGAATAACGAGAGGAAAGCTTGATTGTTTGCCTCAACCGACAATTTTTAATTGTTAATAAACTTTGACCAGACCCTAACTATGAATGAACCACCTAATAGCGCTGGCGATGAAATCCAATTACCCCGGGGAGAAAGAGTTGACCAGCTAAGAAATCTCATCGAAACCCTACGCATTGCCGATGAAGTGGCCAATCGCGGTTATTTGATTACCAGCGCCGAAGTGGCCGATTTAATGGATATTAATCCAGGTGCCGTTACCAGTCGCGGCGACCATTGGCCGTGGCGAAATTGGGTAATCTCCCGGGTCAGACGCGAGGGAAACCAAATTCTTTGGCAGTTGGAAAAAGTCGATTAGGATTAATTGCAACTATCGGTTAATTTCTCTCGTAATTATCTCGTCATTTTCCCCGAGCAGATGACGCGCAAAACGTCGGGCCAGGGGCGGAGCCGATACGAGTGTACTGGTAAAACCAGAAAATACCTGCAATCCCACTTTATCTGCGATCGCTCCCACTAGGGGCCGTCCCGAGGGGGCAAAGGCCACTAGGCAATGATGACAGCTGCCGGGGAGAGAGGCTAAAGAGGGCAGCAATGTCCCCACGGCGGCGCGTATTGCTTTTTCCCCCGCCAGAGGGTTTAAAATCGCGCCTGGATCGGTGATAATGGCGCTAATTTGCCCTAGATAAAGACTTTGATCCCGGAATTGTACCGCTCCCGTTTCTAAAACACTGGCAATTATTTCTGGGGTTTCTCTCTGCCAAATGCCCTGCTTTTCTAGTTGGGTGATTTTTTGCTCTAATAGCAATCTGGCAGGAATTGCGGGCATAACTAGGGTGTTTAATTTGATCTCAGTGGGGGGAATTTTGATCACCTGGGCATGGGTAAAATAGACGGGAGCAGCAATACCGGATTTTTGCAGTAAAGACCGGGTTAATCCCCCCGCACAGACGATAGTTTCCCCAGCAGAATAATTATTTTTAGGAGTTTTTACGCCGGTAATTCTCGATGCAGTTTCAATTAATTTGATGACAGCTTCCCGAATAATCGTGCCTCCCAGACGCAGAAAAGCTTGTTGATAGGCAAGATTAGTTTTTTCGGCGTTGATGTGACCGTGGGGCAGTCGTAAAGCTCCGGAGATAGCAGCGGGATTTAATAGGGGTTCTAAAGCGATCGCTGCTTGCGGATCGAGAATTTCGGGGGTAATAGCAAAGATAGCAAATTTTTCGGCCACAGTGGCTGGATCATCTTCGGGGTTAACGGTGAGAATTAACTCTATGTCCCGGTATTCGTTATCTATGCCCAATTCCTGCGATAAATTGCGCTGAATTTCTCGACCTTCTTGATATAATTTTCTCTGGATTTCTGTGGTGGCCGACCAATAGGCTAAACCCCCGTAACTGTAGAAAGTGGCGTTGAGGGGATGGGTTTCTTTTTCTAATAAGAGGACTCGACTGCCTAGATTGGCTAGTTCATAGCTTAAGGCAGAACCGGTGATACCACCACCGATAATTATATAATCATAAGTTGTGGTCATAATTGGGCTAATTTTTCCTCGATTAACCTATTCTATCATTATACTTGCTCGGTTACTTGGTTCTGATTTTGTCGATAATTGCTATAATTACAGAAAAAGTTCAAAGCGGGATAGGATAACTATGAAACAGTTAGAAACTAGGGGGATAACTGACTCATGGATTAAAGGTAGTTGGGAAGAATACCTAGCAGCGATTAACAACTTCCCAGAAAATCAAGGCAAAAGTTATTATTACAATGGCTATTATCGATTAGAAATGACTCCTATTGGATTTGAACACGCTAGAGATCATCACGTTGTCTTTTTGGGGGTGAGTCTCTACGCTATCCTCAAAGAAATTCCTTTTCAAGGACTCCCCACTTGTTCTTATCGTAAAAGAGGAATTAGAGAAGTGCAGCCAGATATATCTTACTATCTAGGAGAGAAAGCGAATCTGATACCAAATGGGACTTCGATTATTGATTTAAATCAGTATCCCCCACCAGATTTAGTCATTGAAATCTCAAAATCTAACCTTAATGATGACCTAGGCAATAAACGCTTACTCTATGAAGAATTAGGGGTTAGTGAATACTGGAGTGTTAAGGTAGATGATCCTCAAATATTCGCCTTTGAAATAATCGATCGAGGTAGTAAAAGAATTGATATATCAAAGGTTTTACCTAATTTAAAACTTGCGGTTTTAGAGTCAGCTTTACAACAGGCACGCACCAGAGATCAAAGTCAGGTGGGACGTTGGTTAATCACTCAATTTCAAGGTTAACTCCATAAAATCGAGGCTAAGATTATGCAACAGCTAGAAACTATTATCTCGACAGATTTATGGATTAAAGCTAGTTGGGAAGAATACTTAGAAGCAATTAAAAACTTCCCAGAAAATCAAGGAAAAAGTTATTATTACAATGGCTATTATCGATTAGAAATGACTCCTATTGGTAACGATCATGCCAGCGATCATGCTATTTTGATCTTCGCTGTTAGTCTCTATGCTACCCTAAACAATCTGGCCTTTAGTGCCAAAGATAATTGCAGTTTTCGCAAGTCTGGTTATCGAGAAGTCCAACCGGATATATCTTATTATTTTGCAGACAAAGCTAATCTGATTCCCTACGGTACTTCGATTATTGATTTGAATCAGTATCCCCCACCAGATTTAGTCATTGAAATCTCAAAATCTACCCTTAATGATGACTTAGGTAATAAACGCTTACTCTATGAAGAATTAGGGGTTAGTGAATACTGGAGTGTTAAGGTAGATGATCCTCAAATATTCGCCTTTGAAATAATCGATCGAGGTAGCAAAAGAATTGATATATCAAAGGTTTTACCTAATTTAAAACTTGCGGTTTTAGAGTCAGCTTTACAACAGGCACGCACCAGAGATCAAAGTCAGGTGGGACGTTGGTTAATCAGTCAATTTCAAGGTTAAATCTTACTGTTTTTTGGCAGCCGCTTTCTCCAATAAAGACTCGGCAAAAGCGAGAGCATCCGCTGCCGAATTTCCCCCGGTTAATTGTGCCAATTCTTCCCTTCTCGTCTGACGATTATCGAGAGAAGTAACCCGGACAACCGTGCGAATTTCCGAGAGATTAGTGGGATTATCTTCGGCAATCATTTGTTTATAAACCCGAAAATGGTGATCAGCTAAAGCAGCCACTAAGGGTTGATGGGTAACGCACAAAACTTGATATTGTTGACCTAATTGATCTAATTTATCGGCAATTGCCTGGGCAACTTTTCCCGATACTCCCGCGTCAATTTCGTCAAAAATTAGGGTTGCCGCTGCCGATTGGGATTGGGAAAAACAGGACTTTAACGCTAGGAGAAAACGACTCATTTCTCCTCCGGAAGCGGTACTGGATAAAGGTTGGATTTTTTCCCCCGGATTGGGACTAAAATAAAATACCACTTGATCGACTCCCAGACTGCTAGGATTACCCGGGGCAATCCGACAGACAAAAATCACCTTTTCCATGGCTAAAGGTTTTAATTCCTGTACCAATTGTTTTTCTAGTTGACTAGCGGTTTCTTGTCGCAAAAAGGTTAACTGGGTGCTAGTTTCTCGATAGATGTTTTCCTGTTGCTGACAAATTTTTTCTAATTCCTCAATCGATTGTCCTTCTCCCGTCAACTCCGCTAATTCCTGCTGTAATTTCTGATAATAATCGAGTGCTTCGGCTAAACTTGGGCCATACTTGCGACAAATGCGCTTAAGTTGGACGATTCTCTCTTCTATCTCGTTCAATCTCTCGGGATCTGCCTCTAGACTATCCCCATAAACGTTGATTTCCTGTCCCGCTTCCACCACCTGATTTAATGCCGATCGCACCATCTCTAAAATTGGCTCTAAACTGTTATCATAAACCATCATATTTGTCAAGATATTTTCAGCTTTTCCTAACAAATCAGCGACGGCCGGTTGATCGCGATCGTTTTGGTAGAGTAGTTGATAGACTTGATAACTGGAATTTTGTAAATCGACACCGTGGGAGAGTCGGTTTCTTTCCTGTTCTAACTGTTCCAACTCGTCAGCGTCAGTTAAATTAGCTGATTCTAGTTCTTTTAGTTGATATTCTAATAAATCTAATCTCTGTAGGCGATTTTGTTCCGATTGCAATCTATTATTGAAAATATTCTTGCTTTCTTGCCAGTTAAGGTAGGCTGTGGCTACCTTTTCCCGCTGCTGCAGCAGCGATTCACCCCCGTAGAGATCTAATAATTCCCTCTGTCGATTAGCGTCCATTAACTGAACTGTTTGACCTTGAGCGGTGATTTCTACCAAAAAATCTCTTATTTGCGCCATTTGTTGGCGATTAGCGACGACTCCGTTAATCCGAGAGCGAGAACGCAAGGAATTATTAGTAATCACTAATTCCCGGCTGATGGTCAGACTATTATCCTCTAATAGGTCAATTTCCTGACTTTCTAGCCAAGCAATTAATTCTGGGGTGAGAGAAAAAGTCGCTTCTAGGGTTGATTGTTGGCTTCCCTGACGGATGACGCGATGATTGACTTTACCACCGAGAACAATATCGATCGCATCTAATATAATTGATTTTCCTGCCCCCGTCTCACCGGTCAGTACATTTAATCCGCTGCCGAAAGTTAATTCTAAGCGATCGATGAGGGTAAAATTTTCAATTTGTAGGCAGGATAACATATAAGTAGGTAGGCGTTAAAAATTATTAGACACCCCCCTTATCAAGGGGGGCAGGGGGGATCGAACCTAAAATCCATTTTTAATTTAATTATAACCAGTTACTTATTCTCATTATCTTTCAGCATTCCCTAATTTTCCCCGAAACGGTAGCCCTTCCCATAGACAGTATTAATTAGAGGTGTTTCTCCGGCCGCTTCGATTTTACGACGCAGCAAACGCATCAGGGCAGGAACCACATTACTATTAGGTTGCTCTCCTTCTGACCAGAGATGCTGATAAATTTGTTCATGGGTGAGAAGTTGACCAGGATGGGTCATAAATAAAGTCAACAATTGTACTTCTTTTGCTGATAAACTGATCGTGCGACCGTGACGATAGGCCACTTGATTTTCGCTATCGAGTTCTAAATCAGCAGATTTTAGTTTACTGCTATTACTAGCTTCAAAATTGGGAGAACGACGCAATAAAGCGCGGACTCTCGCTAATAATTCTCGCAGTTGAAAGGGTTTGACTAAATAATCATCAGCGCCGGCATCTAATCCCGCCACTCGATCATCTATGGTATCCTTAGCGGTTAGAAACAAAACGGGAGTGGTGTCCCCTTGATTGCGTAAATATTGACAGATTTGTAATCCGGATTGCTGGGGTAACATCCAATCGAGAATTAAGAGGTCATAATTATTCTCTTGTGCCAATTCTAAACCCGTCCGACCATTATCAGCAATATCAACTTCATAGCCTTCTTGAGCAAGAATTTGTTCTAAGGGTTCGGTTAATTCTTTTTCATCGTCAACAATAAGTATTTTCATAAAAGTAAAAAAGATGGTGTCGGGTGTTGGGGTGTTGGGGTGTTGGGGTTTTGGGGTTTTTTAGTTGAATCTCCCCATTTCCCCATATCCCCATTTCTCCTAATTATCGATCTTTGGGTAATAAATTGCGCCATTCGAGAGGGATATAACTTTCAATAAATCTAGCTAGGGTTGGGTAATGACGCTGATATAAAACTCCCATATAGATAATACCAAGTCCTAGGACGGTTAGGGCAAAGGGAAAAAAAATTGAATCGGCAAAGAGACGATAGGAGAGATAGGAAAGATAGCCAAATACTCCGATCCCTCCGAAAACCACAAATAATCTTCTTTTTAGCAGGACGGATAATAACATCAATCCCAAGTTAATTAGACAGTACAAAAATCGTTGCGCTTCATTATCATCGATGAGGAGAGATAGACTAAACCAAAACATAATTAATCCGAATAGGTATAGCCAAAAAGCAAAATCTCCCCGACTGCGACGCTGACGTACATCAATTAAATAGGCAGTTATTAAACAGGCAATTCCAAACCAAAAGGATACCCACAGTCGTACTTTCCATGTATATTCGTTCTCTCCAAATAGTAAAGGGGTTAAGTCCATTGACATATACCACAGACTAAAGGCAATGGGTGCAGTTAAAAAAGGAAATTTAACAAATCGCAAAGTTATTAATCCCGCGATAATCGTGCCTAATTCCATTAAAAACCAACTGCCTTTAATCCATGTATGGAAATCTCGATAGATGCCAGGATATCCGGCTTGCCAGTATCCTGTCCAGCGTTGTAAACCATAGATTGCTAAGGGAGTCATTGCCACTGCCATGGTAAATAAAAGGCCGCCGGGGATTTTGAGATTTTGCTGAAAATAGAGATTTTTACCGGTGAAAATAAAACAAATTGCATAAAACAGGGCGATAAAAAATAGTCCTGCACCGCCGAAACTCTCCCAAGCTTCGTTCATAAACCACCCTAGGGCGGAGATAACAATTAATGCCCCAAAATAATAGGCCACATTAGCGAAATTAAAGCGAGGGCGATTAACTTCATCTTCCTGGGGATAACGGGACAAAAAAGCCGTCCATAAATTTTCAGCTTGGCTGGCAGTAATTATGTTTTGTTGTACCGCCCAATCAAAATCTTCTCTTTCTAGTCTCATAATATTCTCTAGTCCTTAAGCTAAGATGTATTTTAACCGCTTATCCTAAGGATAAGGGAATAGGGCATAGGCGCAGATGTTAAATCCTGTAGTAAAACTTAACATTTACCGATTGCAACATCCGAAATCTGCAAAATAGAGTATAATTCAATCTATATTAACTATTATCGAAGCCATCATGATAACTAAATCAGAACTCTATGAACAAGATTTTCAATTATGGCTGATAACAACAATAGGTCAGTTAGAACAAGGAGATTTTCAGGCATTAGATGTATCTCATTTGGTTGAGGAGTTAAAAGAATTGGGTAAATCAGATAAAAATGCCTTGGAAGGAAATTTAATGATTTTGCTGGCTCATTTACTGAAATTAAAAGTACAATCCTCCGCCCCTGAAAGCATGAAATCTAGCTGGTATAGCTCCATTGTCGAACACAGGGAACGAGTTATCGCCTTACTAGAAAACACCCCTTCTTTGAAATCTCATGTAGCAATCGCCATCGATAAAACCTATCCTAAAGGTCGCAAAATTGCCATCAAGGAAAGTAAATTGGCTGACTTTGGAATTGCGATTCCTCCAGAGGAAGCATATCCCTTAGACTGCCCTTTTTCCTTAGAACAGATTCTTGATGAAGATTTCTATGGCTGATAATTCATATTTAATCCATCGGCTAAGACACTTTCAAAATGCTTCTAAAAAGTCTTCAAATCTCAAAAACTGGGAAGCTATACAAGTCACATCTGTCTCCCGATACTAAGCGACTCGACTGACTTTAAATAGAGCTTACAAGCTTTTTTTCCCAACCCTAGTTAATCAGCCTTCAAGAATAAGTAAAAATTATAAATTTAAGGTAAATAATTAAAATATTTAAATATTTGGGGCGATTAGTCAAGTGTAACAAGCAAGTTACAACATTTTGATTTTCCCAGAATTTGCCAAAATTTGGCTGTAAATCTGGGTTGCCTACATTTATTAATATGGTATGATCGTGGTATGCTGTGGGCTTAGTTTAAGCATTAAACGTTAAATCAACGGAAAACCAAGGCAATCAGGGGACTATATCGATTCTCTTGCCCAAAAAAAGCCGCCAGTGATGAAATTTTTTTATGTTGCAATTTTTGAAGTTTTGTAAAGGCTATTGACTTAAAGCCAGAATTGTGCAACTCTCCCCGCTCCAAACTCTGGCACTCGCAGACAGTCAACAGCTAATCAAGTTGGGAACTAGGAGGAGAGGTCAACTCCTAGTCCCCTGTTTTTTGGAATATCAATTCCGCTTAAGGTACTTCAGTCCAGCGCCTAAGCCTCCTAGTACCAGCAAACTCAGCACAGTTGAGGGTTCGGGAACAGAGACAGGAACAGGGGCAGGGGCAGAAAAGTTAGAAATCGTCACACTAGCCCGTCCGAGGGTGTTGTCTCTAGTGAAAATACGGAAACCAAAGCTGTCGCCAGCTAGGACGTTAAACGTCGATGTCCCGTTTTGGACAACACCTCCCCCATCATTAGTTACTTGGGTGAAGCTGCCGTTGAGCAGATATCCGAAGGGATCGGAAAAAGGCCCATCACTATCATTAGTCGAATAGTTCCAATTAAACGTCACCGTCCCAGCCGCAGCCGCAGTGGTGGTGTAGTTTGTGGTTCCAGAAATCATAGAACCATTGTCCCCCCCAGTCAGGCTAATGGACGCGGGAGCGCCGCCGGTATTAACCGACCCGTCGGCATTACTATTGGTAAATGTCCAGTTAATGGGAGCGTAGGGAGTTTGGAAACCGGACACTGTTGCGGCACTAGCACCAGAAGCAGCGGCTAGGGTGAGTCCAACAGTAGTGACAGTCATTGCGGTCTATGACCGCAATGACTCGAATAATTTTGGCGATTTGGTGGCCATAGCCCTGGAAATAAATTAATGTACCCCTTAAAGTTAAGGTTGATCAAAATATTTTTCAAGAGGATTTTTTATGAAAATATTCAATCCTATCTATATAGATAAGTAAATGGTTGGTTCTCTTATTCTTTGTGTGATCGGTGTAACTTATATAGTAGCGATCGATCTTTGTGTCCTTTGTGTCTGGAGTGGTTGGTTTCACTCATTCGCCCGCAAATCTACTCGAATCTGGCGCTGCTGATTTTTTATCTCAGTTTGAAGAGGGGCTAAAAACTGGGGCAATGTGGACATCGATCGAAAGACTAAGCTAAACTGGTAATGACTATGTATTAGGGCGGAGGTCAACGGATACAACTATGGACAATTTGGAGGTAAAACAAAAACCGATCCGGTGTTTAGAAGATGCGATCGAAAGGTGTCAAACTTTAGGAATGCGGGTTAGTCGTCAGCGTCGCTATATTTTAGAATTGCTGTGGCAAGCGCAGGAACACCTATCAGCGAGAGAAATTTATGATCGTCTCAATCTGCAAGGAAAGAACATCGGTCATACCTCAGTGTACCAAAACCTAGAGGCCCTATCGGGTCAAGGAATTATCGAATCTGTGGAACGCTGGGACGGCAGACTCTACGGTAACATCAGCGATTCTCACAGTCACGTCAACTGTCTAGACAGTCAACAAATCATCGATGTGCATATCGAACTTCCCCCGGAATTAATTAAACAGGTCGAGGCATCGACGGGGGTAAAAATTACTGATTATCGCATCGATTTCTATGGCTATAAACAAAACAAATGAGCGGGATCACTGTATAATTGACCCTGTGAATAGTATCCGTTGACAGGCTGCAACTCTTGTGATCGATCGCCCTCTCACCTTAATTATCATCGATAATGACCCGATTTTCCGCTTGGGTCTGGTGCAGGCCTTGTCGCGGATAGAAAATATTAGTATCGTCACCGAAGGGGATTTAGAAACAATTTTCGCCTTGACTCTTAATCCAGCCCCCGAAATTATTATTATCGATCCTCTCTTTGATTGGTCTTACTGTGAAATTCTCCACTCTCGCTATCCCGAAAGTAAAATTGTTTTATTAACCTTTCCTCTCGATTCCCGACAGCAACTAATCGCCAGAGAATTAGGCATCGCTGGTTATATTCCCAAAGGCACAAACCTAGAGCAATTTATCACTATTTTAGGGCAAATTTCCCGAGATGAATCCCCGGATGTTGCCCCTTCTGCTCTCACCATTGCTACTCGTTCAAGTTTAGCCCCTAGCCATTGGTTAATCACTGCCGGAAGAACGGGATTAAATCGCATCGAAAGTGAATTACATTTAATTGATCTCCATCTCAATCAACAGTCTTTATCTGGCTTTGATCGCTTTTATTGGCAGGGGAGAAAACGAGAACTTTTAGCGGCCCTATGGCTAGTGAGAAAACTAATTCCCCTGGAAGGTAGCTCTTACAATTCAGCTTCAGCGACACCTCCGATAATAATTAACAATATCGATCGGGAATTACCAATTTTAAGCCGCGAGCGTCCCCTCTGTGTTTCGGCGGTTTTTGAGTCCACTTTAGCAGTTATTCGATCGCCTTTAATTAATAGAACAAAGATTAGTTTTGAAATTGATGTTTTACAGGATAATCGGCAACGAGAATTATTGTATTTAGTTCTCGATGAAATTCGTAAAAATGTCGATGAAATGAGATATTTACAGGTTAGCAGTGGGGAATTAACCAGTCGCTTAAATTTGATTATTTACGATATCTGGGAGAAAGTTACGCGTAAATTTTTAGAAATTAATGCCTCGGTTTCTGACGAAATTAGTAAAAGCAGACTTAACGAAATTATTCTGGAAGAAAGAGAGGCAATTCAAACAGAAATCCTCAATAAAATTCCTTTTACTCTTGACTTATTTTCCTATTTAGTGTACGAAAATAGTTTAACTATTGACGGAGTAGGATACCGAGCTAATGCTCCTGAAACTATCGCCAGAGCCGAAATTCTCCTGCAAAATCTCATTCATAATCTTGCCAATGCAGTGACAGTAATTATTCTCAATAACTTCTCGGAATCGGAAAGAATCAAACAAAAACTTTACCGGTCAGAATTTCTCATCGCCAGAAAATTAGCTAAAATCCGCAATGAATTATCTTGGAAATACCGACGGCAACAATATTGGCAAGAACCTAAAGATATCTTTGAAAGTCAATATCAATTATTTCACTATAGCGAGGGACAAATCAAATCTCTAGCCATTTATTCCCCCCGACAGGAAGAATTAAATAGTTTAACAGGCATACCCTGGTTAGTTTCGATCGCCTTAGAATTAAGAGACTCTTTATCTCCTCGTTTACGCGCTTTTTTTCGGGTGGTGGGTAAGGGAGTAGTCTATATTCTTATCCAAGTTATCGGTCGCGGTATTGGTTTAGTAGTTCGCGGGGTTTTACAGGGAGTCGGTAACACTTGGCAGGAAGTCAAAGGTAAAAAGGAATTATGAATTATGAATTATGAATTATGACTGATAACTGATAACTGATAACTGATAACTGAAGTGACCCTAACTTTTACAATTCCTTATCAAAACTGTATTGATCGCGAATTTGTCCGACAAAAAACTGTCCTTTCGATGGTGCGGACTGAAAATCTTTATATACTGCCAAAGGTAGATCATGATAAAGATAGATACCACCGTGATTAAATTCCACTTTCAGAATTTTTTTTTCCTGATCGTAGTCAAAAGATTTAATCGCTGTACTTTGACTTTTTAATAAGGGGAAAGCAATCACATCGCGAATACTGGCAGAATCGGTTAATAACATGATCAGGCGATCGATGCCAATTCCTAAGCCTCCCGTGGGGGGCATTCCGTATTCTAAAGCGGTTAAAAAGTCCTCATCAACGCCTTGGGCCTCCAAATCTCCAGCCGCTTTTTTGAGTGCCTGTGCTTCTAATCTTTGCCGTTGATCGATGGGATCGGTTAACTCAGAAAAACTATTAGCTAATTCCCGTCCAACCACATATAATTCAAATCTTTCTACGAGGTCAGTTTTTGAGCGATGGGGTTTAGCTAAAGGCGAAATTTCCACGGGAAAATCTAGCACAAAAGTGGGCTGTATTAGGGTTTCTTCGACTTTTTGTTCAAAAGCTTCATTTAGGAGCTTACCGATGGTTTTACAGTCCTCTGGAACGCCAATACCGGCATTTTCTGCGGCAATACGAGCCGACTCGAAATCCTCAAAACTATTCAAGTCAACCCCAGTTATTTCTTGGACTAATTCGTGCATAGTCACTCGTCGCCAAGGGGGAGTTAGGTCAATTTCCCTGTCTTGATAGGTGATTTTCAGCGTACCTAAAACATCTTGTGCAGCGTTAACAATAATGTTTTCGGTTAACTCCATCATGTCATAATAATCGGCGTAGGCCTGATAGATTTCGATGGAAGTAAACTCAGGGTTATGTTTAGTAGAAACCCCTTCATTGCGAAAAATTCTGCCTAACTCGAAGACTTTTTCAAAACCACCGACTATCAATCTTTTTAGATGTAACTCGGTGGCAATGCGGAGATATAACTCCATCTCCAGCGTATTATGATAGGTGATAAACGGTCTAGCATCGGCTCCTCCCGCTTCACTTTGTAGCACGGGAGTTTCAATTTCAATAAAACCTTCTTGGTCTAAATATCTGCGAATGGCAGCGGTAATTTGGGCGCGACGGCGAAAAGTTTGTCGCACTTCGGGATTAACAATTAAATCCACATATCTTTGTCGATAACGTTTTTCTACATCGGTTAAACCGTGCCATTTATCCGGGAGAGGTAAGAGGGATTTGGTGAGAATTTCGTACTCGTTTACATAGATAGATAATTCCCCGCGTTCTGTGCGTTTAATTGTGCCTTTTGCTCCTAAAATATCGCCCGTATCGGTCAGTTTAATTACCGTGTTAAAGGCATTCGGCACGGCGGCCATGGTTTCACTAATGCGTTTTTTATCGAGGTATAATTGAATCGTTCCCGTTTCATCTTGCAGGTTAAAAAAGGCTAGTTTACCCATAATTCTTCGGGCAATAATCCGACCAGCAATGGCTACTTCTGTGCTAATTTCTTCCCCCGGTGCTAAGTCAGCGTACTGCTCTTGTAATTGTTGAGCGTGAGCGGTGGATTTCCACTGGTAAGCGTAGGGATTTAAGCCAGCTTTTTGCAATCCTGCCACTTTTTCTAAACGAGCGGCCCGGATTTCTTCGAGGGTAGAGGAGGGTTGATTTTCAGGATTTTGTGCTTGAGATGCCATCGTTTTCTAAGAGGAACAATTCTGGGGAATTTTTAGGTGTTGGGGATTTCAGTTATCAGTGATCAAGTGATCAGTTATCAGATGTGAGTTATCAGTTTACTGTTTACTGTTCACTGCTCACTGAAAAATTATCGTCCCATTTCTCGCTTTAATTTTTTCAATTCTTCTTCCATTTCCCATTCTTTAAATTTTAGATCGAGATTATCGTAGTTCGAGCGCTGATAGTCCGATTCTTGGGGTTGATCCCAAAAAGTGGTTTCCCAGTCACGCGACTGATTTTTAGGGGCTTTTTCGGCTTTAATTTGCACTTCTTGACGACGTTGTTGGACCTGTTGCAGTAACTCTTGGGATTGACTCAGACGTTTTTTCACCCCTTCCATCCGTCCCCAAAGTTGATTACCCTCACGGAAGAGGGCCGCCTCGCGTTCATTAGCAGCCTTCAGCAAGTCCTGCCGTCCAGCGGCCTTAGCCTTATCAATTCTAGCGTGCCAAGTTTGGATATCTTGGGCAGTGGCCAAAATTTGCTGTTCGAGACGTTGACGCTCATTTTCTAGGGCGCTAATCAGTTTAGCAGTATCGCGCTCCTGTTCGCGCAGTTGTTCCACCAGCGCCTGTAATTCTAATTGGGGATGACTTCTGAGAAATTCTTCCAGTTGGGTTTCAAGAAAGCGACTGACATCATCAAATAGATTGCCCATCTGTGCAATATCCTAAATTTTCAATTAAAGTCTAGGAGCGATCGATTTTAATCCCCCTCTTTTTAGCATAGGCTAGATCAACCCTAGGTTTAAATATATTTGGTAAAAGTAGTACAAAGATGTTATTCGGCTGCCGGTTAGGGACGGGGAAACCAGTATAATAAAACTAGAATAATATTTCCTGAAAACCTCTTAATTGTTTGACTTAAGTGACAACTTCACCAGCTTGGACAGAACGCATCGGTTATCAACGGGATTGGGTGTGGCGCGGTTGGCAAATTCGTTATAGTTTTATGCCGGCAAAAAACCGCCAAGATGCCGATAATCCCCCTTTAATTTTACTGCATGGATTTGGAGCGGCGATCGAACATTGGCGCCATAATATTCCTATTCTCAGCCAAAATCATCGAGTTTACGCAGTAGATTTATTAGGTTTTGGTGGTTCGCGCAAAGTACAGGTTCCCTATAGCGTTAATCTCTGGGTGGAACAAATACACGATTTCTGGCAAACTTTTATGAATAGACCGGTGGTATTAGTGGGAAATTCGATCGGTTCTTTAGTTAGTATGGCCCTAGCGGGTAAATATCCGGAAATGGTAGCCGGATTAGTTATGCTCAGTTTACCCGATGTCAGCCGTCGGCGGGAAATGATCGCCAATTGGTTATTAAATATCGTCACTCCTATCGAGAACTTTTTCACTTCTCCTTGGCTATTAAAACCGATATTTTACTATCTGCGTCGTCCGCAAGTCTTGAAAAAATGGACAGGAATCGCCTACGAAGACAAGAAAGCCGTTAGCGACGAATTAGTACAAATTATCGCCGCCCCAACCCTAGATGAGGGGGCAGCCGAGGCCTTTATTTCCCTGGCACAAGCTGTCAATCATCCCGAATATTGTCCACCGGCAAAGTTAATTTTACCACGCTTAGAAATCCCGATTTTATTGTGTTGGGGCAAGCAAGATCGCATGGTTCCCATCCAGTTAGCGCAGGGTTTTGTCTCCCTTAATCCTAGGATTAAATATGTAGAATTTGAACGGGCCGGTCATTGTTTACAGGATGAATGTCCTGACCGTTTTAACCCAATTTTATTAGAGTGGCTAGAATCTGTTGCTGTTCTTTGAGAGAATAGGGAGAGTGATTGTTGGTCATAGTCCTATGCAAACCTTGGAATCGACGCTCAACCCCCCCGCAACTGCCTCCGAATTCGACACCACGATTCACCGGCGCAAAACCCGTCCCGTTCGGGTAGGTAGCGTTACCATCGGTGGTGGTCATCCCGTGGTCGTGCAGTCGATGATTAACGAGGATACCCTTGATATAGATGGTTCCGTGGCAGGTATCCGTCGCCTCCATGAAATCGGCTGTGAAATTGTCCGCGTCACCGTGCCGAGTCTGGTTCACGCCACCGCTTTAGCTAAAATTAGGGAAAAACTGCTCGCCACCTATCAACCCGTGCCGTTAGTAGCCGATGTACATCACAACGGCATGAAAATCGCCCTAGAAGTGGCCAAGCACGTCGATAAAGTGCGGATTAACCCCGGTTTGTACGTTTTCGAGAAACCGAAAGCCGACCGCAGCGAGTATAGTCAAGCAGAATTTGATGAAATTGGCGAAAAAATAGCCGAAACTCTGAAACCTTTAGTAGTTTCCCTGCGAGATCAAGATAAAGCGATGCGAATCGGCGTTAACCATGGTTCTCTGGCCGAAAGAATGCTCTTTACCTACGGTGACACCCCCGAAGGAATGGTACAGTCGGCTTTAGAATTTATCCGCATCTGCGAATCCCTCGATTTTCGCAATCTGGTCGTTTCCCTGAAAGCTTCCCGGGTGCCAGTTATGGTAGCCGCCTATCGTCTCATGGTTAAGCGCATGGATGAGTTAGGGATGGATTATCCCCTACATTTGGGGGTTACTGAGGCAGGAGATGGGGAATACGGACGAATTAAATCCACTGCCGGGATTGCCACTCTCTTAGCGGACGGTATTGGTGATACGATTCGCGTTTCTCTGACGGAAGCTCCCGAAAAGGAAATTCCCGTCTGTTACAGCATTCTCCAGGCCCTGGGACTGCGGAAAACTATGGTCGAATACGTTGCCTGTCCTTCCTGTGGTCGCACTCTTTTTAATTTAGAAGATGTCCTGCAGCAAGTGCGGGCAGCGACTCAACACCTCACCGGACTCGATATCGCCGTTATGGGTTGTATTGTCAATGGACCGGGAGAAATGGCCGACGCAGACTATGGTTATGTGGGGAAACAGGCCGGTTATATCTCCCTTTATCGCGGTCGCGAGGAAATTAAACGCGTCCCCGAAAGTGAAGGTGTCAACGAGTTGATTAATTTAATTAAAGCCGATGGCCGTTGGGTAGAACCCTAATTAGTTTTACCATTGGGGGTTGACATCTATTCAACCCCCGATCATCGGCAAGGATTTGTTACAATAGAAAGCTTGCTAGAAATTGCCGCCCCAGAGAGTCCATGCTACCTACACGCGATTGTGTTCGTCAAACCCCCGCCTACACTCCGGGAGAACAGCCCCAAACTGCGGGATTTACCAAACTTAACACCAATGAGAATCCCTATCCCCCACCGGCGGAAATTTTTTCCCACCTGCCAGAGCAATTAGAGAAAGTCCGACTCTATCCCGATCCTATCTCCAAAGAGTTACGGCAAACGGCGGCGGAATTATACGGCATAACAGCCGATCAGATAATCGCAGGTAATGGGTCCGATGATATCCTTAATATCGCCCTGCGAACTTTTGTTAACCCTGGCGAAAGTGTCGCTTTTTTAGATTTAACCTATTCCCTTTACGAGACAATTGCCCGGGTACACGGGGCAAATATTATCGAATTTCCCACTAATGATAAATTTGAATTAGCCGGACCGATTATTTGTCCGGAAGCGAAATTAATTTTTCTGGCTTCTCCTAATCCTCCCGTCGGGAAACATCTTGATCGCAACTATTTAGAAGCAACCTGTGCTAATGCGTCGGGATTGGTATTAATTGATGAAGCTTATGTGGATTTTAGTGATGACAATCATCTCGATTTTCTCTCCCGTTACGATAATGTCATCATTAGTCGCACTATGTCGAAAAGTTATAGTTTAGCGGGGTTAAGAGTCGGTTTTGGTTTTGCTTCCAGGGCCATTATCGAACAGATGGATAAGGTGCGTGATTCCTATAATTTAGATCGCATCGCTCAAACTTTAGCCACAGCAGCTTTAAAACACCATAATTATTTTGAGCAAGTTTGGCAAAAAGTCCGTCAAACCCGCAGCCGTTTAATTACTTCTCTGCGCGAGTTGGGATTTATTGTTTTTGACTCGGAAGCTAATTTTATCCTCGCTTCTCCCCCCCAGATTAGTGCCAGTGAGTTATATAATCAACTCAAAGAGCGTCAGATATTAGTGCGATACTTTAAACATCCTCGCATTCAGAATTATGTGCGGATTTCTATCGGCACTGATGAGGAAATTGATCGTCTTTTATCTGCTATTCAAGAGATTATGGGAACAAATTAATCTCTATTTCCGTCAAGGTTTTATTAGCATTTTAAACCCTAATAACTTCTCGAAAAAAAGGCTAGATTGATCGGAACAAAGCAGCGACAAACAAGGGTCTAATGGCCTGTCGTTTCTCCCGATTACTAGCCTTGGCTATCAAGATTATTAGTCCGACAAAAGGACTAAATACTAGCGCACAAATTTTTGAACTTATGCAATTTTATCCCCAAGGAATCACAGTTCAAGAATTGAGCCAACGCTTAAATCGTCCCGTTTCTATGCTCAATCTTTGTCTAAAATCTTTGGTCGCTTCTAAAAAAATCGTGGCCAAAAAAAATCATAATCAGTGGGTTTATACTAGACCTATTGTAAAAATCAAAAACTGTTGTTAGGGTTAGGAGTCGGTCGTCAGGAGTCAGGAGATAGGAGATTATTTTATTTATTCTCCCCACACCCCACACCCCACACCCCACACCCCACACCCTGTCCCGACGAAAAACTTTTTCAGCAGACCCTAATTATTAACCCTATTGCTGAATAACTATTTTAGGCTGTAGGCAGTATTCATCTTCTCGGACAACTATCTCACCAATGCCGATAAATTGAGCTTCTAAAGACTCCACGGCAACCAGAGAACCGATCATAACATTTGTATCGGTTAGATTAATTTTTCTGCCGTGAAACCAATCGATAACTCTTTCTGATGTCAAAGAAATCCAGTCTAGATGTGCCAAGGCAATGCGAGGCGAAATTAAACCTTCAGAATTAGCCATTAAAGCTTCCAGATTAATACTATCGGCTAACTGAAAACCACAGCTTTCCGTGCGCGTTAGACTGGCTAAAGTGCCACCGACAGCTAACACCTTCCCCAAATCTCTGGCCAGGGAACGGATATAAGTCCCCGATCCACAGTGAATATCTAGCTCTATTTGCGGAAATTCGCCCTCTAACCAGTCTAAAACCGTAATTTGGTCAATTTTGACCTGACGAGGCTCCACTGCGATTATTTCCCCTTTGCGAGCCAATTCGTAGAGACGGCGACCATCCTGGTGAATAGCACTATACATCGGCGGAATCTGGGCAATATTGCCAATAAATTCCGCTAAATGGGGCTTAACTGCCTCTAAAGTTAAATCGGCACAGGGACAAGTAGCGATCGCTTTTCCGGTAATATCATCGGTATCGGTGCTGAGTCCTAACTGGATTTTTGCCCGATAAGCCTTATTTTCGGGTAAATAGGGCAGTAATCGGGTGGCAGATCCGACAGCGATCGGTAAAACTCCCGTGGCCATAGGATCTAAAGTTCCGCCATGGCCGACTCGTTTTGTCTTAAGAATTTTTCGGACTTTGGCCACACAATCGTGAGAAGTCCAATCGGGGGGTTTATTGAAATTTAAAAAGCCAAACATTATGAATTATCAATTATGAATTATGAAGTGGGGAGACGGGGAGAATAGATAAAAGCAATCTCCTCAATTCTGAATACTGACGGCTGATAGCTAAAAATCTGACGTATTATATAATTGCATAACTTCGCTTAAAGGTAAACGGGAACGAACACCGAGAGAAAGGTCAGAAAAATGACCAAGATCATAATGATCAACAGCAGCGCGAGCAATCATAGCGGCGTTATCGGTACAGAGTTTAAGCGGCGGAAAATAGACGGTTAAATGATGATTTTTGGCGGCAGTTTGCAGATGATTTCTTAAGGCACTATTGGCCGCCACTCCTCCCCCGATTGCGATAGTTTTTAAGCCATAATCTAAGGCACAATTGATTGTCCGACGGGTTAAACTTCTGGCTACCGTATCTTGAAAACTAGCGGCTATATCAGCTACGGGTAAATTATCTGGCTCGAATTTCTCTACTAAGCGCAAAACAGCAGTTTTTAAACCGCTAAAACTGGAATCGTAGGCATGAAAACCGCCGGTTGGTAAAGATATTTTACCTTCCGGTAAGGGAAAAGCTTGGGGATTACCATCTTTAGCCATGCGATCGATTATCGGACCACCCGGATAACTTAAGTTTAATAATCTTGCCACTTTATCAAAAGCTTCTCCGGCTGCATCATCTCTAGTGGTTCCTAATTGTTGATATTTACCGCAGGCCTGCACATGGATTAAACTGGTATGACCCCCAGAGACTAAAAGAGATAAAAAAGGAGGTTTAAGATCGGGTTCAGCGAGATAGGAAGCATAGATATGACCTTCGAGATGATGAATGCCGATAAAGGGTTTATCGTGGACAATAGCCAAGGTTTTGGCCGCCGTCATTCCCACCATTAAAGCACCTACTAAACCGGGAGCAACTGTGGCGGCTATTCCATCAATTTCTGACCAATTTAACCCCGTTTCTTGCCAAGCTTTTTCTAGACAAAAATTAATGGTTTCTAGGTGTTGTCGCGAGGCCATTTCTGGCACAACACCTCCATAGAGACGATGGAGATCAATTTGAGAAAAAACTACACTACTCAACACATGGTTATTGTTAACAATAGCCACAGCCGTTTCATCGCAACTGGTTTCGATCGCTAAGATAATTGTCATGAATTAATCAGTAAATCGTCAGACACCCCCCTTATTAAGGGGGGATTAAGGGGGGATTAAGGGGGGATCCATCTTTAATTTAATTATAACCACTTACTTAATTTTGCTTAGGTACTTAATTAAAATTAAAGTTATCGTTCAGCAATTTCCATAGCCACCACCGCCGGGGGTTTCAATAATAAAAATATCACCAAGGTTCATTTCTACAGTCGCAGTACCGGGCAATTCTTCGATAGTTCCATCGTTTCTTTCCACGGCATTACGTCCTATTTTACCAGCTTTTCCTCCCGCCAGTCCAAAGGGGGGAATCAGGCGATTACCCGATAAAATATTGGCGGTCATAGCCTCTTGAAATTTAATTCTTCTAATCACACCATCACCTCCAGAATATTGTCCCCTGCCGCCACTATCGGGGCGAATGCTAAAACTTTCTACTAACACAGGATAGCGCATTTCTAATACTTCTGGATCGGTGAGACGGGAATTAGTCATCTGGGTTTGCACGGCAGCGGTTCCCGCAAAATTTGCCCCCGCACCAGAACCGCCACAAATAGTCTCATAATATTGATATTCTTGATTGCCAAAAGTGAAATTATTCATCGTTCCTTGACTGGCTGCCTGAATGCCTAAAGCGCCGTATAAAGCATTAACTATTGCCTGGGAAGTTTCCACATTTCCTGCTACTACGGCCGCTGGATAAACGGGATTAAGAAAACAGCCAGACGGGATAATTAAATGGAGGGGTTTGAAACAGCCAGCATTTAAAGGGATTGCCTCCTCCACAAGGGTACGAAAAACGTATAAAACCGCCGCTCTTGTCACTGCTAGGGGTGCATTAAAATTATTATTTAACTGGTCAGATGTGCCAGTAAAATCAATGGTTGCTTGACAATTATCAATATCTATGCTAATTCTGACCTTGATGACAGCACCGTTATCCAGATAATAAGTAAATTCACCATCTTTCAGGACAGATATAGCTTTTCTAACCGCTAATTCCGCATTATCTTGAACGAACTGTTGATAGGCTTTAACCATAGCTAATCCGTAGCGCTCAACCATATTATGTAATTCTCTTTCCCCCTTGGCATTAGCGGCTATTTGTGCCTGAAAATCGGCAATATTTTGGGCGATATTGCGTGCAGGAAAAGGACTATTAGTTAAGTGATTAATTAATTCTTGTTCCCGAAACTGTCCCGCCGCTACCAGCAAAAAATTATCGAATAAAATTCCTTCTTCGCTAATATGGACAGAATGGGGAGGCATAGAACCGGGGGTAATTCCACCGATATCAGCTTGATGTCCCCGGGAGGCAAGATAAAATAATATTTCCTGATTTTGGCGGTCAAAAATAGGACTAATTACTGTGACATCCGGCAGGTGAGTACCGCCATTATAAGGATTATTAGCCAGATAAACATTCCCTGGACGAATCGTCTCACCTTTATCCTGAATTAAGCTTTTGACACTATCGGCCATAGAACCTAAATGGACGGGAATATGAGGAGCATTGGCGATTAAATTTCCCACCTCATCAAAGATAGCACAGGAGAAGTCTAGGCGCTCTTTAATATTGACACTTGCTGCCGTATTTTGGAGAGTAATCCCCATTTCTTCGGCAATAAATTGATAGAGATTTTTAAAGATTTCTAGATAAATAGGATCGGCAACGGTAGTTATTTCTGAGCGGTGAAAATCTACAGGGAACATAGGAAAATCAGTTATTAGTTATCAGTCATCAGTATATCTGCTACAGAAGTTAGGTTATCGAGCCGCTATCGGGCTAAAATATCGAAAATATCAGATAAATTTGACATAATTGTAGTTTTTATAGATAGGGTGCTTGTCTCTTGTCTTTTTTTATCCTCCTGTCTCAGGGTTTTCTGTCTCCTCACCCAAGAGAAGATTTTTGATTTTTGCAGGAGAGCCACTGATAGGGGCTGACTGAGATATAATCGCAGTCAGTACCAGAGGGTGAATTATGGATAAAACCAGCTTGATCGATAAAGTGAAACAAATGGCTAATAAACGCGATTATTTACTGCAATTGCGCGATAAACCCGACATTGGCGGCCTGAGATTGGATGTTAATCAAGCTCTTGAGGAGTTGGATGAATTACTCGATGAGTTTCAAGCAACTTTTCCTGAAGAAAAACTTAGTTAACTATCCGACTCGACGGAATTGAGATTTGTCCGATTGTGCTAATTTTCCCAAGTCATCGATCGCTTTGATCAGATCTTGGGAAGATATATCTTTACAGCAGTATAGATCAAAGGCTGTAGTTTGATTATTTTTTTCCATTGGAAGATTTGCCAAGGAACTATAGGCGATAATGCGGACATGGGTGTCGAATTGTTTGATCTGAATAGCGGCGCTGTGTCCATCTAAGATAGGCATCCGTACATCTAAAATAATTACATCCGGTTGACAACTTTTCGCCAAGTCGATCGCCTGTTGACCATTAACCGCAATTCCCACCACCTGACAATGCGGCTGCTGGGAAATTAAAGTCTTGAGTCCTAAACAAGTTAGATCGTGATCGTCGGCAATCAAGACTTTAATTAGGTCTATCGGCTTCATGATTATTTTCCTTTCCCTAGAGGTCTCACTTGTTATCATTGTAGAGCCTGTTGATCTTTTGGACTTAACTTCACGACACTTCCCATCACCCATCTCCCCAATTCATAATTTATAATTCCCCCACTCTCTTCGCTCTTCTCCCTTCTCCCCAACTCCCACTCTGCAATAACTACTGGCAGCCAGAAATACGTTCGTTTCATATCACACTTTGTGCTTTTTGTCAAAAAAACTTTTTCTCTGCAATAAAACTACACAAAAAAAAGATCATCATTGTCGGTGAAATTGACTAATTTACCCGTTTTAATTAGGATCACCTTGTAGGTGTGGCAAGGGTTTCAACCATTGCTTCTCAAAAAAGCACAAAGTAACCCATTGTGAAATTATATCAAATCGCTGTAACCATTACAACATCGTTGTTAAATAAAAATCTTTCTCAATTAATTCTTAAGAATTTGTAAATATTGCGGAATGTTAATTTAAATATTCTCAAGCTTTTGGAGTCAATATATAATTTTTGCTTATCTTTGTCGGAAAATAGAACTCCTGCAAAAATCCAACATCTACCATTGGGTTAGAATTCTCCGAGTCAGGAGATTATTTTTATTTATTCTTCCCACTTCATAATTCATAATTGATAATTCCCCTTCTCCCAAGTGGTCTGAAAAGTTATCCCACATCAGCTGGCAAGAAGTTGATTTTAAGTTAGCGATTAGACTACTTAACAGCTTGTGAGGGGGGTAAGTCAGAAGGATATGGATATGGTCTGATTCTCCGTTAATCTCTATTATCTTCGCCTTCCATTTCTCGGCTATGTTTTGAAAAGCTATTCTCAAAAACTCCAGATGCTCTTTCTGAAACACCTTTCTGCGATATTTGATAACAAGGACTATGTGAACGGTGAGGTTAAAGGTAGCCCTACGAGTCTTAAAATAATCAGCTTTCATGCCATTGACACGACACTTTGTACAGTGGATTGCTATAATCATAGCATAACATATTGAAAGGTCGAATCGATGCGAGTTATAGAGTTTAAGTTAAAAACTAATTCACACCAGAAAATAGCCATTCAAGAGGCTATCAAGGTGGGACAGTTTATTCGGAATAAGTGCCTAAGATTTTGGATGGACTCTACCAAAGAAGATCAGGTTAACTATGCTACTTTGTGTAGGCTAACTACAGAATTAGCCAACAGTTCTGAATTTCCTTTTGTCGGTAAACTCAACTCTATGGCTCGTCAGGCAAGTGCCCAAAGAGCTTGGTTTTCTATATCCCGTTTTTATGACAATTGTCAGAAGGGTTCGGCGAAAAAATGCTATCCCAAATTTAAAAAGTTCTCAAGGTCTGTAGAATACAAATCTTCTGGTTGGAAACTGACAGAAGACAAGAAGTTTATCCACATCACGGATAAAACAGGGATAGGAAAATTAAAGCTAATCGGCACTTTTAATCGTCAACTCTTAGACAAAACCACAATCAAGAGAGTCAGGCTTATTAGACGAGCAGATGGCTTTTATTGTCAATTTGTCTTAGACATTGAGAGAAAAGAACCGCTTGACTCTACAGGAAAAGAAGTAGGGATTGATTTAGGCTTAAACCATTTCTTGACTGACTCTAATGGGGATAAAATTGATAACCCACGGTTTCTTCGTAAGTCTGAAAAAAGACTAAAAAAGGCTCAACGTAAACTCTCAAAAAAGAAAAAGGGAAGCCAAAAAAGGTTAAAGCAGAAATCTAAAGTAGCCCGCCTTCATTTAAAAGTTTCTAGACAACGTAAAGATTTTGCCGTCAAGACAGCAAAAGCGTTAATCCAATCTAACGATTTGGTAGTCTATGAGGACTTGAAGGTATCTAATATGGTGAAAAATCCCAAGCTTGCTAAATCTATTTCAGATGCAAGCTGGTCAATGTTCACCGATTGGCTAGACTACTTTGGGAAAATACACGGGAAGTTTGTGGTAGCGGTAAATCCACAATATACTAGCCAACAATGTTCTAGTTGTGGTAATATTGTCAAGAAAAAATTATCTGTAAGAACTCATGTTTGTTCTTGTGGGTGTGTCTTGGATAGAGATGAAAACGCCGCTATAAACATTCTCGCACGGGCAAATACTGTCGGGCGGACAGAAAGAAATTCAAGCCCTCGGACAGACTACCCACTGTCTATTAGGTGAAAGCCTAATAGATAAGGTAACTGGATGAACAGGGAATCCCGAAGCGCTTAGTGCGATGGGATCGTCAATTAAAACCCCCCACTGATAACTGATCGCTGATCACTGAAAAAAGCCTAACTTTGGGCAAAAATCTGGTTTATGTCCCCTCTTAGTGGTAAAATTTCTACATCTGGACTGTCGAAAAGTGTAAGTTTTGTCAAGTAAAATTAAGAAGGGAGACAAATTTAAGATAACCAACGTATGGAAGTAACTTTTACCGCTGCCGAATCCCTAGAAATTGTTGTTGCCGAACAAACCATCCCGATTCAGCATTATCTGCGCCAACCGCAAAGATTAGTACAGGCTATCGTTGAGACTAGCTTAACAGAACACTTGTCTGAGAGTCGGTTTCGCCTAAAAATGCGTCCCCTAAACTTCTTGAATATGTACTATTTTCAGCCCACGGTTATTCTTAATGTCTGGGCCACCTCTGAGGGGACGATATTTTTGCAATCAGAAGACTGTCAGATCAAAGGTATTGATTATATCAACGATCGCTTTAGCCTCAATGTTCAAGGCAAACTCGCTCCTGTGGAAAAAAATAATCAAACCTATCTAGCGGGAAAAGCCAATCTTGAGGTGAAAGTCGCCCTACCACCGCCATTATGGTTAACCCCGCGTCCGCTGTTAGAAATCGCCGGCAATAGTCTCTTAAAAGGGGTTTTATTGCGGATTAAACAGCGTTTAATGAGTCAATTGTTGCAAGATTACCAACAATGGGCTAAACAGGACATTATTGCCCAAAATTACCCCGAAACCATTCTCGATCTCTCCCTTGGTTAAATAAAAATATGAGTTGGACAAAAGTATTATCTGTAGATTCCCTTGCCCCCGGCGCCCGTCAAGTGGTAAAAGTGGGGGACAGTTCCATTCTCTTGATTAACAATAACGGTCAATTCCACGCCGTCGGTAATCGTTGTCCCCATTTAAAATTATCGATGACGAAGGGCCAAATTACCGAGGATGGCGCGATCGTTTGTCCCTGGCATCGTAGTTCTTTTGATCTCTGTAGTGGTGCTGTCAAAGATTGGATTACCTGGCCCCCAGTGGTTAACAAAGCGATGGCGGCAGTTTCTCAACCCCAAGCTTTACCCGTTTATCCCCTTCGCATCGAAGACGGCAGCATCTGGATAGACGCTTGACATCCTCACCGAGGGGGGTTTTGGGCAACCTAAAGAGCAGTTGCTTTAACCGACAATGGGTTAATCTTTGAGAATGCCAAACGCACCTCGCTCCCTTCCCTAAAAACCCAGTTATAGATTGTTTCCCCCTCGTTCCGGTGATCCCCACTCTCCTATACTTTTTAAACAGGATTTAGTATAAAATCCCGTCATGTCAGCCTAGGAGCGGAAGGCTTTGCAGTAGAAATAATAAGCCAGAGCTTATTTAATACAAGTGTTTGCCTATTTTAGCCAAGAATTATTAACTTTAATTGGTTCCGTTTAAAAGTTGAGAACGAAGCAAATCGATCGCATTTAAATAACTCGGCATCGGTTCATCACCTAACAGGCAAGCACTGCGATCCACGCTAATCATATCATCACCCCAAAACACTTGACCGAGAGGAATAGATTTTCCTCGATCCGGTCGCCAATTACTACTAAAATATTTGAGATTAGCGTCCACCACTGCCCCATCAAAAAGATGACCGATACAAAAATAAACATCCTGTAAAATTAGCGGTACGGAGGGGCGATGTAATTGCCCCCGCGAGTTAGGACTACGGGCTTTATAATGACTACGGGGAAAGAGTCCATAGAGATTTTTTAAAGAAGCAGAAATCAAGGGTTTATCCTTTAAATGGGTGCGTTTTAAGGTTCCAATCGTGATCCGACAATCCACTTCTTCGATAATTTTAGGGGCAAACATCGAGGGAAAACGGACAGGAGAAGGGGAAAGATTCGGATATTCTTGCTGTGGTAAACTATCAGCATCAAGAATAGTTATTCCAGGATCGAGAATAGATTTTACACCCAAAATATCGATAATTTCTCTCAAAGAAATAGCCGAACAAACTCCCTCTAGTAAAATGATTTCTGCCCCAGGATTTACCCCTCTCAATCCCCGCAAAACTTGACTTAATACCGGCAGACTAACCGTTACTGGTGGTGGCACAGGATAACCTAAATTAGGTTTAATTAAAATACGTTTAGCTGTGATAGCTGCCTGGGGAGGTTGATAAACAAAATCCGCCATAGCTGAATTTTTTACCCCAGCAGTAATTGAGGATTGGGTAATCATAGAAAGGAAAATAAATCAATGGGAAGCTGACAGATTAGCCAGATCATTTAGGGAGTTTACCTGCTGTAAAGCTTGCCAGATTACCCTGGAATCGGCCCCAGGAAAATGGCTATTTTCACTAATATAACGCTTCCAAGCCTTAGTTCCGGGCTGACCGGCAAAAAGCTGTAAAAGATGTTTGCTGATCTGGTGTAATTTATAACCTTTACTCACCCATTCATCGATGTAGGGAAGCATTTTTTTGATTACTTCTTCCCGGGTAGGAGGAGTAACCGATTCCCCATAAAAATCTCGATCGACTGTGGCAAATAAATAGGGATTATCGTAGGCTGCCCGACCGATCATGACCGCATCTACTAATTGTAAATGTTGTCTAGCCTGTTCTAAATTAATGATACCGCCATTAATTTCAATAAACAAATGGGGAAACTGATTTTTTAGGCGATAAACATCATCGTAACGTAAAGGGGGAACGGTGCGATTTTCCTTGGGACTTAATCCCTGTAACCAAGCTTTACGCGCATGGATGGTAAAACGTTGACAACCCGCATCCGCAACAATACGGACAAAATTCGCCATATTTTCGTAACTATCCTGATGATCAATGCCAATTCTCTGTTTTACAGTCACGGGAATCGATACAGCTTGATTCATTGCCGATATTCCCCTAGCGACTAATTCCGGGTTAGCCATCAAACAAGCGCCGAAATTGCCCTCTTTTACCCTGGAACTAGGACAACCCACATTGAGATTTACCTCGTCATAACCCATATCTTCGGCTATTTTAGCACATTCTGCCAAAAGATAGGGATTATCACCCCCTAACTGCAAAGCTAGAGGTTTTTCTGCTAGGGAGAACCCCAGCAACTTATCGCGATCACCGTGTTTAATTGCCATCGTCGTGATCATTTCCGTGTAGAGAAGGGGACGACGGCTAATTTGTCGCCAAAAATAGCGAAAATGGCGATCGGTATAATCCATCATCGGCGCCACACTTAAAATATTGCCCATCTTTCCCTTGATTTTCTCCTTGAGGGTAGCCATTGATTGCTGATCGGGACATTCTCTGGGGAAACCCAGAGAATAACCAGTCTTCCTCTCAAGATATTTTAGAGCCTTTTGGTAAGTTGACTATCTAAGTAGGTAGGCGTTAAAAGTTGTCAGACACCCCCCTTATCAAGGGGGGATTAAGGGGGGATCCCCCCGCCTATCGGCACCCCCCTTATCAAGGGGGGATCAAGGGGGGATTAAAGGCAAAATCCATTTTTAATTTAATTATAACCAGCTACTTAAATTACTGGTTAAGACTGCACCGGAGAAAGGACAAGGGGACTTTTTTGACTTATCTCCGTGGGATATTTGCCCCTTTAATCGTGTCGCGGATGACGATTTTTTGTTCTTTGGAATAACCGGCAAAAGAACGACTAGCAAGTAACTCAATTTCTATCCCCGTACCCGATCGCAAAGATTCCACAGGTAAGGGTAATTGACCGATATCCAGAATAAATTGATTGCCCTCCTGTCGGATCAAATTAGCAGGCATATCTCCTTCATAGCGAGTGACAAAATCGGTTCTGGGACTGGTTTGCAGGTCATCTGCTTGCCAACGAGTGACGCGATAACGCAGTTTAAATTTAGTGCCGATTAAATTTGATTGAGAAGCTTTATCTTCGAGAAAAAGCCTTAAATCAGTACCATTTCCTGTAATACCTTTTGCTTCTAATCGGGTAACATCTCGTTCAAAAACAGCATTATAAACGACAAATTCCGTAACATTATTGCGTTTTTGAGTGGTTCCCTCGATCCAGAGTTCACTGGGGACAGTTACCCTCATTTCCTTTTGATCATCGAGGGTTAAAGTAAAACGCTGATTAGTAAACCGGTTAAACTCTTGAGGCGCATTCCAAATTAAAATAAAAGAACGTTCCGATCGATCTAATAAAATTCGAAATTGATCATCGATCAGGGAACCGGGGGCAAATAAAGACATTGCCCCAGTGCGAGTCTCCCAAGTATTTTTAGATAGAATATAACCCCGTTCTTTTAACTCCGACAGGGGAACAGTTGCGCTCGGTTGATCGGCAGTTAAAGGGCGATCGATTTGAATTAAAGTTAACTGTCCTAAACGACCCTCGCGACCGTTACGACCACTATTACCCGTCGCCCCATCCAGACCATCCTGACAGCTAAATTCTCTGGTGGTACAGCTATAATTGGCATCACCCGGCCTACCGCTGCAGGTTTGAATTGTCCAGAAAGGTTGGGAACAGCGACAACCCTTGCCCCCTTGGCCTCCCTGACCCCCAAAACCCCCGGCGCCTCCAGCCGCATTGACCGTTACTTGTCTTAAAAAATCTAAATTAGTGGCATAGAGGGTTAAAGCGCCGCCATTGCCCCCATCACCCCCATTACCCCCATTGCCACCGTTACCACCACCGGCCGCCTGAAGATTTCGTGTTACGTTGCCCGGTTGACCGCTACAGTTGCCATCGCTGCCATTGCTGCCATTTTCACCATCGACCCCTTTTTGTCCTGAAATATCGAGTTTTAGGGGAGAACCATCGAGAAAAAGGGTTAAACTGTCACTATTTTTGCCTTGGCCGCCGATCTTGCCATCTTTTCCGCTTTGGCCCTGTTTACCGAAAGTCTGTACATCGGAACCTTGGGCTAACCAAGAACAGCGATCGCCCATCACCGTGGCGGGCATTAGGTACGGTAAAGGGAGAAAAAAGGTGAATATTAATGATTTAGCCCAAAAATTCATGATTTTAGCGAATTTATCCGCAAAGACTCCGATCAATTCCCTCTTGATGACTTTTGGATCTAGATTTTTGTTTCCCCTCTATCAATAAGGTGCGCTATCATCCTACACTTACTTTGAGAAGGAAACAGCCAATCGCGAGGGTTACGCGCGTGAAAAAAGTATTAGCTATTATCTTGGGTGGCGGGGCCGGAACTCGCCTTTATCCGTTAACGAAACTGCGGGCAAAACCTGCCGTCCCCCTAGCGGGAAAATATCGCTTAATCGATATTCCCGTCAGCAATTGTATTAACTCCCAGATTGACAAAATCTATGTGTTGACGCAATTTAACTCCGCTTCCCTCAATCGTCACCTCAATCGTACCTACAATTTTACGGGTTTTAGTGATGGTTTCGTGGAAGTTTTGGCGGCTCAACAAACCATGGAAAATCCTCAATGGTTCCAAGGCACGGCCGACGCAGTACGACAATATATCTGGACGATGAAGGATTGGGATATCGATGAATATCTGATTCTCTCGGGAGATCATCTCTATCGCATGGACTACAGCAAGTTCATCGAACGCCATCGGGAAACCAACGCCGATATCACTTTATCAGTGGTTCCCATCGATGAACGTCGGGCCTCCGCTTTTGGGGTGATGAAAATTAATGATTCGGGGCGAATTGTCGATTTTTATGAGAAACCCAAAGGGGCAGAATTGGAAAGAATGCGGGTAGATACGACGATTTTAGGCTTAAGTCCCGACCAAGCTCGTCAAAGTCCCTACATTGCTTCCATGGGAATTTATGTCTTTAAAAAGAATGTTTTAATCGATCTGCTCGATGCCAATAAAGAACAGACCGATTTCGGTAAGGAAATTATTCCCTCTGCCGCTAAAGACTACAATCTTCAGGCTTATTTGTTTAAGGGTTACTGGGAAGATATCGGGACGATTGAAGCCTTTTATGAGTCTAATCTCGCCTTGACCCAACAACCAAATCCCGCCTTTAGTTTCTACGACGAAAAAGCCCCCATCTATACCCGTTCTCGCTATCTGCCACCGACAAAAATGCTCAATTGTACGGTGACAGAATCGATGATTTCTGAAGGCTGTATTCTCAAAGAATGTCGCATCCATCACTCGATTTTAGGTATTCGTAGTCGAGTCGGCAAAGACTGCACGATCGAGGATACAATGCTGATGGGAGCCGACTTTTATGAGTCTTTCCCCGAACGGGAAAGTCTGATCGGAAATGCCAAAATTCCCGTGGGTATCGGCCCTGGTTCCACTATTCGTCGGGCAATTGTGGACAAAAATGCTCGCATTGGTTCCAATGTTTTAATTGTTAACAAAGATCGTGTGGAAGAAGCTAATCGCGAAGATTTAGGTTTCTATGTTCGCAGCGGCATCGTGGTTATTTTCAAAAATGCCACTATTCCCGACGGGACAGTAATTTAATCTATCAGTTATCAGTTATCAGTTATCAGTTATCAGTTTTTCCATTTTTCTAGTTATTATCGCTTGAATATAGCCGCAGGCTGATGGCTTCAGCTAATTACCTAGACAATTCCCTTGAAATCCTATCCTTTTCTAGAAGTGATAGCAAAATCTCCCGAGCAGCTCCTCTGAAAATCAGAAAAATTTCTATATTTTTGCATCCGATTCTAGGTTTTCAATTAACCTTAAATTAAAAGCCTAGGGCTTAGATATAAGCCATTCAAAGGATATTTATGAAAGCCAAAATTGCGATCGCTTGTCAGGGAGGCGGCAGTCAAACTGCTTTTACTGCCGGTGCATTAAAAGCATTATTTGACAATAAAGTGGAAGATTACTTTAATATTGTCAGTCTCAGTGGTACTTCTGGCGGTGCTATCTGTGCCTTTTTCACCTGGTATGCTCTCAAAAAAGGTGATAGCATCGTTTGGAAAAGAATGATTGATTTTTGGGAAGATAATAGCGCTCGAACTCCCCAAGAACAACTATTTAATGACTCAGCCATTAAAACCCTAGAATTAGCCAGCAAAGGATTAATTCCCCAGTATAATCTCAGTCCTTCCTCTCCGATTACTAAAACCTTATTTTCCCTAGCTACCTACGGTTTACGCAGTCGCTTTACCAACTTTGATCAGTTACTAAGAGCGCATATTGATTTCTCTGAATTAGCCACTTGGGGAGCTAAACCCGAACCGCCAATTTTATTAATGGGGGCCTGTAATGTCCTGACAGGAAAATTAAGTAAATTTAACTCGCGCGAGGAAGCGGTTAAAATTGAACATATCCTAGCTTCTGCCTGTGTTCCTAACATTTTTCCTGCTGTCACCATTGAAACTATGGCCTACTGGGATGGACTATTTTCCGATAATCCCCCCATCCGTTCTTTAATTCGCCGTGAATTTGTCGGAGTCGAAAATATTCCCGATGAAATTTGGGTAATTAAAATTAATCCCACCTCTAGAGATAAGATCCCCGTGCAATCCGATGATATTGCTGATCGCCGCAATGAATTAGAAGGCAATGTTTCCCTATTTCAAAGTCTCGATCAGATTGACTTTCTCAATCAATTATTTCTTAAAGGAGCCTTTAAAGAGGAATTCTTGCGCGAGATCGAATTAAAAGAACCATTTAAAATTCCTAAATCTTTCCCGGAAGATCCCGATCAAGATTACCATATTCCTATGATCGAAATGTCGGCGGAATTAGCCAATAGTCTCAACTATGAAAGTAAACTTGATCGCTCTCCCGCCAATATTCAGCGTCTGATCGCTGACGGGGAAAAACAGGGAAAACAATTTCTAGAACATCGACTAAAAGCTATGGGTTTAAGATAAACTGTTCGTAATTTAAATTGCTTGTTGAAACGAGGCAAGAGGCAAGAGGCAATAGTAAAGGGATTGGGGGAGATTCGGCTAACCTAAGAATAAGCGGTTTAAATACATCTTAGCTTAGGGTTTGCTAAAAAAGTTCTTCCCGGTGGCGGTGATAAGTAGCTAGACACAATTAATTATACATATCTAACTACCTTTTGCCTTTTGCATGAGTGCCTTTCCTAACTAAGAAGTTAATTTTGTCCTATTACTTAATAATCACTGATTTTCATTGATTAATACCCGTCCAGATAGATCGTAAATCATAATATCCCATTGCCCATTTTTTGCCGCTTCAAAAGCCACTTTAGAACCATCGGCACTGATGATCGGATTGCGTACTTCCGCGAGCAGATCGGGAGCAATTTCCCTTCTCTGTTGAGTTTGTCGATCATACAGATAAATAGCCGTTTTTCCCTGACGACTAGCAGTAAAAACGATATAACGACCATCTTCACTAATGGAAGGACTAGAAGCGATCTGATCGAGAGAATTTAGTCCGGGTAAAGGCAGTAAACGGCGATCGATAGCATCAAAAAGATAGATAGCTTGGGAACCATTGCGATCGGAAGCAAAAACTAGATAGCGAGAGGCAAGATAGGGAGTTAATTCACTAGCAGCACTGTTTAAACTTCTCCCCCCTTGATCGAAAGGAAAAGACAATAAACTGGGATAACCCGCACATCCAGTTAACAAACTAGTTACAGCAACAAGACTAATAAAAAAATAACGTTTCACGGTTTGGGACTTTCAACGGGACTGCCATCGGCAATATCTAACTCGATATTCGGACCGCGATCGAGAACCTCCACATCCCATTGTCCCCGACGAGCGGACTCGAAGACAAGATAACGACCATCGGGACTAAGACGGGGATTTCGCAACCAACCGCGATAATTTTGACTCAATAACTCAGAGCGATCGGTAATGCGATCATATAAAGCGATGACGGGACGACCCTCAATAATCACCACATAAGCCAGATAACGCCCCGTTTGGCTTAAACTAGGGCTATCGGTAATTTCTTGACCCGTATATAATCCCCCTAGGGTCTGATATTGTTTTGTCTGCAAATCATAAAGCAGTATCTGATTACTACCGCGACGATTAGACAGCAAAGCCAGCCAACGACCATCACCGCTGAGGGCAGGTTTTTCGTCATTATAGCGACTATTTAGGGTTCCTGTAGATAAACCGGGGTTATTGAGATTACAACCGCCTATAACCCCTAAAAACAAGCAGATAAACAGGAAAAAGGGAGCTTTGGTCATCGGACCTACTCCTTAATAGTCAAACCTAGTCGGATTATCATTACTCGACTCCCGTTCACTATTATCCGGTCTCTCCCAATCTTCTTGATCGCTCGTATCCCTAGGATCGATCGGTTGATAATCGACGTATTCCCCTTTAAATGGCGGATCATCCTCAATTATTGGGCGAGGACGACGTTTTTGGCTAGTGCGGGGCGGTTTACTGCTCGTCTCTTCACTAGCGGGACGACGACGGGGACGGGGACTGGTTTCTTCCCAATCATCACCGCTACGGCGCTGATCATAAACATCTCGATCGCTAGTGGGAGAACTATTGCGGGGACGACGATTAGTCGTTTTGCGACTGCTGGTATCGGCTGGCCGACGGGTGCGGGTGCTGCGGGGTTCCTCGTCCTGATAACTAGAAGTGCGGGAAGAGCGGGGATCCTCGTAACCGCGTAAACGGGGATTATCTTCGTAACGTTCCTCCGGTTCGTAGGTGTCGAGGGGTTCTAATTCGGCCTGATATTCCCGACTCACAGGACGTTCATCCACAAAAGACGTGCCGCGGCGGGCCTGTTCCGTGGTTAAACCCCGCAATTTTACCGTCTCGAAGGCAAAAAACACCGCTGCCCCGGTCAGCAAAAATTGTCCAAATTGCAAAATCGGATCCAGTCGCCACCCTTGAAAAAGTAGAATCAAACCGCACAGTAAACCAACGGCGGCAAAAAATATATCATGATCCCTGGAAAGTTCCGGCCGCACCGAGCGCAGGAAGTATAATCCCGCTCCGGCCACTGCCAGAAAAATTCCTAAGATACTGGCCGAATTCAGCCCAAAATTGACCATCTTTATCTCCCTTCTCGGTGCTTAAATTCAAGAATCGAGTCTTTATCTATAGCCGTCAGCTTTCAGCAGCAATCTTGCTGTTTTTAACTTCTAGAGTCGAGCTATATTCTAACCCCGAAGTCTAGCACTATATCTATCATCCTCGATTCTAACTTACTCGATCGAGCCTAGTTTAAACAACTATTGTTAGGGAAGTGGGGAAGTGGTAAAGTGGGGAGACCACTTCGTGCGCGTTGCGGGGGGAAGTGGGGAAGTGGGGAGATTTTATCAGTGAACAGTGAACAGTAAACAGTGAACTGAAAACTCACATCTGATAACTGATAAGGCTGAGATTTTAACAAAATCTTTAGGGATTGCCCATTGACAGGATTGACTAAATGTGATATGTAGGTTTCGGGCATTTTAACGTGATTTCTTGATCACTTTTGAGCGATCGCTATTGTTGGGAAGTTAATCGCCGAAAGTCTGAAAGGAGGGATTTTCATTAATGCACATCATGGTTAATTTGTAAAGTGCGTAAGTCCTAATCTTAATAAGATCAGACAGAAATTTTTCTGTCATATCATAAAATTAACTTAACCTAGACAAGAGGGAATTAGCATAGAATGTGATTATAATTCAGGCTAAACATATAGTCTGTTTGTATTCATAGTCCATTCAATCCATAGAATAAGGTGTGAGGATTGACCCATGTCAAAACTATTCAAGAATTTAGTAAAGGTAACTCCTTTAGTATTAGGTGCTTCCGTGGCGGCTGCTGGCAGCGCAGTGGCTCAAACTATGCCTGGTACACCCCAACTCAAAGTTGATCCAGTAGCGCAACAACAACTTGATCGCATTCAACGCGCCCAAAATAGTCAGCAGATTAATACGGGTGTTTATCAGGGTTCCATGTCCCAGGTGACTAGCGTTAACCAACTGCGGGACGTATCTCCCACCGCTTGGGCCTACGAGGCATTAAGAAGCCTTGTGGAACGTTACGGTTGTATCGTGGGTTATCCCGACCGTACCTTCCGTGGTGATCGCGCCACCACTCGTTGGGAATTTGCCGCAGGTTTAAACGCTTGTTTAAACGTCATGGAACGTTTAATTCAAGATGGTGTCGGTGTACTCAGAGAAGATATCGATAAATTAAAACGTCTTGTTCAAGAATTTGAGACCGAACTAGCGGCTTTAGGGGCTAGAGTAGATAACCTTGAACAGCGCGTTGCTTTCTTGGAAAATAACCAATTTTCCACCACCACCAAACTCAGAGGCGAGGTCATCTTCAGTATCGCCGATAGCTGGGGGGGTCAAGCTTCCATTACCAATACCAACGGTACGGTGACTGAGGGCAGCAATCAAGATCAGACCCAAGCAGTATTTAATAATCGGGTACGACTCAACTTTGAAACCAGCTTCACTGGTAAAGATTTGTTAAGAACCCGTTTACAAGCGGGTAACTTTAATACCACTTTCAACCAAAACGGACCGACGAGAACCAACATGACCCGTCTGGCATACGATGATGGTCGTGATAACGATGTCACCATTGATGACTTGTTCTACCGCGCTCCCATCGGCACTCCCTTCGGTAACATCACCATTTGGGTTGGTGCTAACCAGTTAAACCTAGATGACGTTTTCATCACTGCTAACCCCTTCCTCGCCGATAGCGGTACAGGTGCTTTATCCCGCGGTCAACGCTACAATAACATCGTTTTCCGTGGTCCTTCGGGTGTTGGTGCTGGGGTCAGATTCAACATTGGCGATGTTTTCCAAGTCACAGGAACCTACCTAGCTGATGGTGGGACTAATGGTGCCAGCAATCCTAACCCTGGTAGCGGTTTATTTAACGGTTCCTACAGTGCGGGTGCTCAGGTTGGTTTCTCCTTCATCAAATTTGCCGATATTAACTTCGTTTACGTTCACAGTTATCAAACTGCAGCCAGTATGAGTTCTGGTTTATTCGGTAACGTCAGCAGCCCTCTCACCGAGCGTCCCTTTGGTAACGTTGGTACTACTGCTAACCGTTTCGGTCTTCAGGCGAGCGCCCAAGTTATCCCAGGAGTCTTAAATCTAGCCGGCTGGGGTGGTTACGCCGATGCTTCGGCCACTGGCGTTAACAATGCGATCGGAGACAATAACACTGGTATCTGGTCTTGGAACCTTAACCTCTCCGTTCTCGACCTCTTTGCCGAAGGTGCGGCCCTGTCCATCGGTGGTGGTCAAGTACCCCGTTCCGACAAGGAAGATGGCACTTCCTACATGGTGGAAGCTCAGTATAAGTTCCCAGTCACCAAAAACATCCTGATTACCCCCGGTGCCTATGCGATCTTCAACGCTAACAACCGTAATAACGACACCATTTTTGTCGGTGTCCTCCGGACAACTTTCCGTTTCTAAGCTGAGTTGACGGACTTGGTAAAACGGTGGGATTTATAGATCTCACCGTTTTTTTACTTTTAACTTTTCACTGGGTATAACCATTTATGAGAAGATGATCGGAGCGTCCCAAACGCCGCTATATTTACTTCGCCTATTTAGTTGCTTATCTATGCACTCTCTGTCTTTCCCCCGTCGCACTAAAATTGTGGCCACGATTGGTCCAGCCTCGCAAAATAAGGAAACATTACGTCAGATGATCAAGGCGGGGGCGACGACATTTAGATTAAACTTTTCCCATGGCGATCACGATTACCATCGTCACAGCATTAACCTGATCCGTCAGTTAGCCTTTGAACTCAATCAACCGATTGGCATCCTTCAGGATCTACAGGGGCCAAAAATTCGTTTAGGTAAATTTGCCTGTGGGTCGATTACCCTGAAACCGGGGGAACCGTTTATCCTTACTTCTAGGGATGTGGAATGTAATCAGGAAATAAGTTCCATTAGCTATCCCTCGCTCGCCCAAGAAGTCCCAGAAGGTTCGAGAATTCTCCTCGATGATGGTAAAGTCGAAATGCGGGTGGAATCAGTGGATCGTTTGAAAGGTGATCTTTCCTGTCGCGTGGTGGTTGGGGGTGTCTTATCTAGTAATAAAGGGGTGAATTTTCCCAACGTTTATCTGTCGGTGAAAGCGTTAACCGATAAGGACAAAAAAGATTTAATGTTCGGACTTTTGTGGGATGTGGATTGGATCGCCCTTAGTTTTGTGCGTAATCCCCAAGATATCCTCGAAATTAAAGAATTAATCGCCAGTGCGGGTAAATCTATCCCCGTGATCGCTAAAATTGAAAAACACGAAGCGATCGAGGAAATGGAGGAAATTTTATCCCTCTGTGATGGTGTTATGGTGGCCAGGGGAGATTTAGGAGTAGAATTACCAGCCGAAGACGTGCCAATCCTGCAAAAACGCCTGATTAATACCGCTAATCAGCTAGGCATCCCGATTATCACCGCCACTCAAATGCTTGACAGTATGGCCAGTAATCCTCGTCCCACCCGCGCCGAGGTTTCGGACGTGGCTAATGCAATTTTAGATGGCACTGATGCGGTCATGCTTTCCAATGAAACGGCTGTGGGTCATTATCCCATCGAAGCGGTGGCAACCATGGCCCGCATTGCCGAAAGGATCGAACGGGAACAGATCAATAGTGCCGCTCGCTCTAACAATAAACAATCGATTCCTAACGCTATTTCCTCGGCAGTCAGTCAAATTGCCGAACAATTGGGGGCAGCGGCAATTATTACCCTGACAAAAACTGGCTCTACTGCCCGTAATGTCTCGCGATTTCGCCCCAAAACCCCGATTTTAGCCGTTACTCCCCATCGAGAAGTGGCACAGCAGTTACAGCTAGTTTGGGGCGTAAAACCGATGTTATTACTCGATTTACCCTCCACCAGCCAAACTTTTCAAGTGGCGATGAATCTCGCCCAGGAAAATAACCTCCTGGCGGATGGTGAGTTAGTGGTGATGACGGCGGGAACTCTGCAAGGGGTGGCCGGTTCCACGGATTTAATTAAGGTGGAAGTGGTAAAATCCCTTTTGGGCAAGGGTACGGGTATCGGCCAGGGTGTGGCTAGTGGCCGGGCGCGAGTAGCCCATAATGCCCGAGAAGTGGGTAGTTTTAGTAACGGGGAGATTTTAGTCGTTCCCACCACCAGCGCCGAATATGTGGATATGATGCGGAAAGCTGGCGGAATTATCACCGAAGATACCGCGATGAATAATCACGCCGCTACTATCGGTTTAAAATTGGGTATTCCTGTCATTGTCGGGGTTAAAAATGCCACGAAAATTATCCGCGAAGGGGTGATCATTAGTCTCGATGCTCAACGGGGTTTAATTTATTCTGGTATTGGCAATGGCGCGGCAACTATGAAAAACTGAGTCGGTCGTCAGGAGCCGGTGGTCAGGAGATTATTTTTATTTATTCTACCTAGTCCCTGCTCCCCACTTCATAATTCATAATTCATAATTCACAATTCCCCAAAACCCATTTTCACTTGTCTATGAGCGATTCTTACTCTGCTACCGTCGATAATCCGGCCTATACTGTTGAACAAGCGATCGCTAATATCCAGCAAAGAGAAGACCTAGGAGCGCGTTATTATGCCGCTTGGTGGTTGGGTAGATTTCGTGTTCGTCAACCGGAGGCGATTTCGGCGTTAATTGCCGCTTTAGAGGACGAAAGCGATCGCACTCCCGACGGCGGTTATCCCCTGCGACGCAATGCCGCCAGCGCTTTAGGGAAATTAGATGATCTCAGTTGTGTTCCCGCCTTGATTGCCTGTCTCGACTGCGAAGATTATTATGTGCGCGAATCCGCTGCCCAGGCATTGGAAATGCTTCAGGATCAAAAAGCGATCGCACCTTTAAGGAAACTATTAGAGGGCGGCATCGAAGTGGCTGTTTTAGTGGCGGGAAAACCCCATTTAGTCCAACCCTACGAAGCGATTATCGAGGCCTTGGGAACCCTGCAAGCGAGGGAAGCGATTCCCCTCATCGAACCGTTTTTAAAGCATTTCGTCGAAAAAGTGCGTTATGCGGCTGCTCGCGCCCTCTATCAACTCACGACTAACCCCCACTATGGCGATATTCTGATTAAGGCTTTGCAAGGGGAAGAATTACAGCTGCGTCGTTCTGCTTTAATGGATTTAGGTGCTACGGGTTATCTGCCGGCTGCTCCTGCGATCGCTAATACTCTGGCGGAAAATAGTCTGAAACTGGTTGCCCTCAAGGAACTTTTAGAAAACCATCTAAAAAACAATTCTAGGGGCGAAAATATCTCCGAAATTCTCACTTTAATGGATAGTTTATTGTAATTAATAATTGGTTATTTTTTATCTAAATTCAAACTCATAAAATCCAGAGGTTTTTATGCTAATTCAAACCGATTATGTTAGGTGGCTAAACGAAACAATCACTCTGTTAAAACAAAAAAACTTTGATGAAGTTGACTGGGAAAACTTGATCGAGGAGATAGAAAGTTTGCTAGTCTCAGGCTAAGTTTCTAGGTCATTGGTTTATGGGGTAGCCAAATATCCTAAAACAGGATAGAGTATTGATATTCATACTGTTTATAAGACGATAAAAAAATCCATGGATATACCTGAGCCTTCCCATCGTCTGCCAAGTATAAAGAAGAATAAAGCAACAAGCACTGTTGGGCGTGGCAAAACTGTCCAACTTACTGAGAAACTAGCTTTTTCAGCTTGGAATAACAGCAGTGTTAGTCTGAGTCTTGGTAATAGCATTGAACATTATGATTCTTGGGAACAACCTATAGTAATAATCTCAGACGGAGGCTACGGTCTTTTAGGATTTGAAGGTGATACATCAGATCATCTTGACCTACCTGAATGGTATGAACCTCATGTGGAAGCTTGGTCTAAGTTGGCCTTGCCAAATACAACTCTTTGGTTTTGGAACTCAGAAATTGGCTGGGCTGTGGTACATCCAATACTTGAGAAATTTGGCTGGCGATATGTTAATTGTAATATATGGAATAAAGGAAAAGGTCATATTGCAGGTAATGTCAACACAGAGAAAATAAGGCGTTTTCCAGTGGTGACAGAGGTTTGTGTCCAATACGTTAGAGAAGTCAAAATTGCTGACTTAACACTTAAAGAATGGCTCCGAAAGGAATGGTTAAGATCAGGCTTACCTTTGCGTCAAGCTAATTTAGCTTGTGGTGTCGCAGATGCGGCAACAAGAAAATATTTTGACCAAGGACATTTATGGTATTTTCCCCCGCCCGAAATGTTTGAAAAATTAGTTTTCTATGCCAACGAACACGGAAACCCAGAGGGAAAACCCTATTTTTCTAAAAATGGCCAGCGTCCTTTAACAGGTAAAGAGTGGGAGAAGATGCGCTCTAAATTTAATTGCCCTCATGGTTTTACAAATGTTTGGGATCGTTCAGCTTTGCGCGATGATGAACGAATTAAGTCTAAGGATGGTAAAGCTGTTCACTTAAATCAAAAGCCACTGGATCTGATGAAATTAATTATTGCAGCTTCAAGTGAGGAACAGGATGTGGTTTGGGAACCATTTGGGGGGCTTTTCAGTGCCTCTTTAGCTGCCAATATCCTGAATCGAAAAGCTTTCGCTTGTGAAATTGACGAAACTTATTTCTATTATGGAGTCAAAAGGTTTAGTCAAGTAGTTCATCAATGTTCCCTTCTTTGATGCCAAGGTGTTCTCTTAAAGACGAAACTTATTTCTATTATGGAGTCAAAAGGTTTAGTCAAGTAGTTCATCAATGTTCCCTTCTTTGATGCCAAGGTGTTCTCTTAAAGCAGATTTAATTAACTCCTCTCGACGACTAGCTAAAAGCCTGTTCCACTGTCCAACTTTCATTCCAGAGAACTGTGTTCGATAAACACGCTTTTTAAAATCCTCAATTCCTGGATGTAAAATCCTGTCCATTTTGGCAAAATTAGTGTCTAATCTATATTTGAAGCGAGTGATCAGTTCCCGCAAGAGCATTTGATACTCTTGTGTCGGCTTATAAAGCCTGCCATCATTTCCCCAAGAATTAACTATTTCTTCAGCTTGAAATAGTTCTTTGTCCGTCCCTTGAAATTTGTATCCATTAGTATTTGTTTGTTGCAAATTTGCTCTCCTTTGGGTTGTATCTTCGGGTTCTAGAACAAGGTAATCAGGAGGATTATGATAATGATCATCTCTCGCTTTAGCCACTGAAAAGCCAGAGACAACGCATACATCTAGAATCTTGGGTTTGCCATAAATTACCGCTTCAGGCAGCCAAGCTATTAGAGAAACGTAGGTTTGATCAAACTGAAAATGATTTTGACTATCTTTGAAACGGGCTGTTATTTCAGTAGCTAATGGGAACCATGCTTTTATTTCTAATCCCGGGGTAGGCTGGATGCTACCCATGAAGACAGTATCAGGAAATCCTGGATCTTGCCTTTTCCATTCACCAAACGGCGCAAATATTTCCTGCTTATTCAAAAACTCAACAGTGTTAAATTCAATCAGATTTCCCAATAGTGGTGATAGCTTTGAAATTACTTTGGCTAAATTAACTGCTGCAGCAACCGATATTGGTCTAGCAATGTCTAATAGGTCAAATCTATGTCCAGACAAATCATCTAGATATTGCGATGCCAGGCTAATAACATCTTCTGTATTCATAACCCTTCCCCACAAGATGTGGACTGACAAGCTTGCTCAACTTGCTTTAAAATTTCGCAAGGATCTACACCGATTACACGACTAACCAGAAGGAACTCAACCACATCTAATCTTCTTTCACCATTTTCGTATTTGGCAACGAAAGATTGCGGCTTTTTGATGGCTTTAGCGAGGGCTGCTTGAGTTAAATTCGCATCCTTACGAGCGGCGATCAGGCATCGACGAAAGACATGGTACTCTGGGCTAAAAATAGATTTCATCGTGCTTTAATGAGCACAGGAGTTAGCATTTCCAAGATAAACCTATTTTAGAATAATCCCAAAATGGGATTTTAGGTTCCCTAGTACCTTAGTAAACAGCATAACACCCCCAGTGTAGCGGACGGTATGGAGTCTTTGGTACAATGGCGAAGGTTACTCGCTGCTGCTGATCTGGAACGATAGAAAGTTTGGGCAGAAGTCAACACACTGCCTCAAACTTTGCTATACTGATTACGTTGAAGATTATCGAGGTTGGCAAGAAACTATTAGGCGCAGTCAACGGGAACTAGAAGAACTTTTGAGCGATTCTCCTAGTTTAAAACCCTACTGGGAGCAAGTATTTTTAGATTGCTATGCCACGGCTTTAAAAAGCTTGCGAGATAACCCCGATTATCAATCCTTTAACTTTCCCAATGATTGTCCTTTTCCCCAAGAAATTAGTCAGATTTTACAGAAAAAAGTTTGGCGATAAAATTATCTTTAAAAGTTTGTTGGCGGTGTTAGGAGTCAGGAGATTATTTTTATTTATTCTTCCCACTTTATAATTTATAATTTATAATTTATAATTCATAATTCCCACACCCCAACTCCTCATCCCCTCCACTGATAACCAATGCTTCCTACCGTTGAGACTTTAATTATTGCCGTCGAAAAAGCCGACTCAGCCAATGAGTTACTAACCGCCGTGGAAAACTTAGCCGCCGCCAAAAGTGAAGCGGCAATACCCACCCTCACCGATGTCCTGAGATATAATAACCCTGGTGCCTCCGTGGCAGCAGTGGACGGTTTAATCGCCATCGGCAAAGCGGCGGTTCCCTACTTACTGGCCAACCTAGACGGTTATAATTATGGGGCGAGAGCTTGGGCAACCCGCGCCCTAGCGGGAATTGGCGATGTGCGAGGATTGGACTTATTGCTTGATGCGGCGGTGAGTGATTTTTCCTTTAGCGTGCGGCGAGGGGCGGCTAGAGGCTTAGGAAATATAATTTGGTCTGATTTGGAGAAAAGTCGGGTTTCTGAGGCTCAGAAGGCTGTTTTTGCGGCACTGGAGAAACTTTCGCAAGGAGACCCAGAGTGGGTGGTTAGATATGCGGCGATTGTCGGATTGGAGGGGTTAGGAACTGCGGCGGCGGCATTTCGCGAGGCTATTCGGGAACTTTTAGCACAGATTCGGGAGACAGAAGCGGAAATAGTGGTAAGATTGCGTGCCGATCAAGCTCTGGAACACTTACAATAAGCCTAAGTCACAAAGTAGAAAAACTCATTTCTCTACAGGGAGAAACAATTACACTAACATTCTATGAAATATTGGCAGGAAATTTTAGCGATCGCTCAACGAATTTTAGTGGAATTAATCCGGCGCGGGCGTAGCTTAATCCTCTGGGGCATTTTCCCGATCCTTGTCCTGCTCTTAAATGGCTATATTATGGCAGAAAAAGGCAAAATTGAGCTTGCCGAGGCGATGGCTCTGGCTACTCCTCCCACCCTCGTCGGGGCGGCACTTTTCTTTAGTTGTTTGGGGGGAACCGTGGCGACGGTAGTGGCAGAAAGGGAACAACAAACGATTAAACGGTTATTTTTATCGCCTTTAAGCGGTGTTTCCTATTTTATCGGCATTTTTCTCGCCCATTGTGCGATTGCCGCCTGTCAGACAGTTTTAGTTTATTCTATTGCTAAACAGTATGGAGCCACTTTTAAAGGCTCAATTCCTCTAGAATTATTAATTATTTTCCTTAGTATCACCGCCTATGTGGGTTTAGGATTTATCCTCGGTACTCAACTGGCGAAAAGAACGGAAGATGTTAATGCTTTGGTGGGAACTTTTGGGGTTCCTTTATTAATTTTAGGCGGCGTTTTTCTCCCGACTGCTTTATTCCCCGATAATATTCTATCTCTGGCTAAATATAACCCGATCTACCACATGAATGAAGCTTTAATTGCTGTTTGGGCAAAGGGCGAAAATCTGCAAGATATTAGCTCTCATTTTCGCTTTCTTTGTCTTTTTGCTCTAGCTATGGTAGCAGGTGGTTGGCTTACCTATCGACAAATGTTAAACCTTGAACGCCGACTGTAAATCAGTTATCAGTTATCAGTTAGAAAAGGCAAGAGTATTGATTAATTTGTCTTCCCATATCTTCCACTCCCTAATCCTGTCCCCTGTCTCCTGACTCCTGACTATCCTTGTTACTTTATTAAAAATGCTGACTATTAATAATGTCAAAAAAAATTACGGAAGACGCTTAGTATTAGATCAATTAAACTTTCATATTGAAGCGGGGGAAATTTACGGTTTACTCGGTCCCAATGGTGCGGGAAAAACCACCACTATTAACTTAATTTGTAATTTATTAAAACCCTCATCGGGAGAAATTACCTTTAATTATTTGCCAATTTCCCGAGTTACTAAAGAATTAATTGGGGTTGCCCCGCAAGAAAATTTATTGTACAAATCCCTTACTTGTGAGGAAAATCTCAACTTTTTTGCTCAGATTTATGGACTCGATCGCCACCAGCGTCGTCATCGGATTAAAACCAGTTTATCCGCAGTAAATTTGCTTGATCGCGCCCGTAGTCCGGTGGAAACTTTAAGCGGTGGAATGCAGCGCCGGATGAATATTGCCGTGGCTATTGTTCATCAGCCAAAATTATTAATTCTCGATGAACCAACCACCGGTTTAGACATCGAATCTCGCTATGAAATTTGGGATTTAATTGGAGAATTACGGCGACAGGGAATGACAATTTTATTAACTACCCATCTCCTCGATGAAGCACAGCGTCTCTGTCAACGTATCGGCATTTTAAAACAAGGTCGTATTATTGCCGAAGGTAATTTAAATCAGCTGCGTCAGCATATTCCTGCTAAGGAAATTATTATCATGGATACCCAGGATCAAGAAGCAGCAATAAATCGAGGTAAACAATTAGGATTTACTCCCAAATTTTACGGAAAAGATTTAGCTTTTTTGTTACATGAACATCTAGAATTAAGCGAGATTATTCGGGCATTCGACGGCATTAATATTGATTCTATCTCCCGTCAGACGATACAGTTAGAACATATTTATATGGAAATTATGAATCAATTTTAAACCCGTTTTTGAAAATTCAGGTTGATGGTCGGCATTTTTTCAGTAATTGGCCTCAATTAAGCTAAATCGCCGTTTTTTTTACCGTCATGATCATCTATAATTTTTGGATAGGTTCTATTAATTGGAGACGGAATCAATAATGAAATTAACCTCTATCACTGGGTTATTGAGTCTATCGGCGGTATTATTAAGCTCACATCTACCGGCAGCGGCGCAAAATTGTCGGCCACTTTCTTTATTAGGGGGTGAGGGTAGTGAAATTACCAAAACCGTCTCGCAACCCACTATTCCGGGGCCTTTCGGTGTCACGATAACTCGTAATAATTGGAATACCGATTGGGCAGTGCCGGGGGGGAGACGTTTTCAGAGGTTTATCGTTACGGTTTCTGTCCCCCGGGCTGCCTCCTTTGATATCCGGCTGTTTCTCAAGTATAGCGATCAAACTAACGAGGAATTTTTTAATACTAATGGAGTACGAATCGAACCCGATAAACCCTTAACAATTACTGCCACAGTACGGGCAAATGATCAACCTTTTTTAGTCAATCTTTTTGTCAATGGTATTCAGCACATCGGTAATACCTACACCGCTTCTGTTGTCGGTTGTGAACGATAAAATATATAGGGTGTGCTGAAAAAGTTTTTTCTGGGGGCAGGGTGTGGGGTTTTAAGCTAAGAGGCATTTTAATCGCCTATCCTTAGATTAGCTGAATCTCTCCCAATCCCTTTACTATTACCTCTTGTCTCATCTCAACAGGCAATTTAAATGCGCGGGTAGCCCCGGATCTTACTCTCTACCCCGATTGACCTTAAGTGGGACAATTAGATCAATGCACAGTTAAAACTTTTTGTCAAGAAAATAATATTAAACTTATTATTGATGTCTGCCATGCCCACGCCCAAATTATCTGGCAATTAGCGATTAATTACGCTACCCTAACTAATATCCCCCCATTGGCCTCGATTTAGAACTGGCTTTTAGCCGTCTCCACTTTAATTCTCCCAAAAAAACTAGCAATTTTAACGATATTATCGATCTTTTTCGGAAATATTATGTCTGAAACTATCACTCCCGCCATTAGCGATCGCATCTGTAAACACATGAACAAGGATCACGGTGATGCCGTGCTTTTCTACGCTCAAGTTTACGGTAATATTACCGATGCAGAAACCGCTCAAATGCTCTCCATCGATCCCCAAGGCATGGATTTAGCCGTAGAAAAATTAGGGGAGAGTCAAACAATTAGAATACCTTTTGAGCGCATCCTAGAATCAGCCAAGGATGCCCATAATATCCTCGTTGAGATGCTAAAAGTTAATCAAAGCACCCCTTGACAAAGACCGATTTTGCCACCATCACCGAAAAAGACCAACCTAGAGAATTAGCCCATGAATCAGGTTAACAGTACGGGAGTAAAAATACCCAAGTCTGGCTGGCGTTTACTGCCCTTTTTAGTCTTGGGTGTGCTAGTTTTTGCCTTTAATTCCTCCCTAGAATTAAATTATCTGGTTAAGGGTTATATTACTCTCTTGGAATTACAGGCAGGCATCGTGGTTTTATACTTTCTTTTGGCTAAATTAGGGAAATCTCAAAAATTATGAGAAATAGAACTATAGCGGCTTTACTAGCCTTTTTTCTCGGTTATCTTGGCATCCATAAGTTTTATCTAGGGGAGAATTTGGCAGGTGTTCTCTATCTACTTTTCTTCTGGACTTTTATCCCTGGCATCATTGCTTTTTTTGAATTTATTGGTTTAATCATCATGTCAGATCAAGCTTTTGATGCTAAATACAATCCTAACTATCTCCCCAGCAATACAGAGCGAGGACTGCCGGAATCAGGCCAGCAAAAAACCGCTACTTTACTCCAGCTTAAAAAACTTTACGATCAGGGAATTATTACTGCTGAAGAATACGAAGAAAAACGCAGAAAATATTTAGATTCTCTTTAAAAAAATATGTCTAATCTCTCTCCTCGCCCTCCCGAATCTTCCGAGTGGATCTGGCTGTCTTTAGTCCCAGTTTTCGGTGGGCTTGCCATTGCTAATGCTGGCAAAAAAACTAATAACCAAAGTTGGTTATCCGTCGGCATTGCTTTGACAATTATCTCCTTTATTTTCCTTACACAAGAGGCTTTTATCGTAATTTGGTTTGCCCAAATCGGCCTGGGTTTATACATACGTCAACAGCTTAATTCCCATCCAATAGCTTCGGCAAATAGAATCGATTCTAGACAGTCATCCTCTCCTCTCGAAAAAATTGATATTAACAGCTGTTCCACCAACGATCTGGTTTATAAATTAGGGTTGCCGATTGTCTATGCCAATGATATCGTTTCTGTCCGTAATGAAGGACATATTTTTACCGATTTAGAAGAATTACACTTCCTGGCTGGTTTACCGGAAAATTATCTCAAAAAATTGGAACCTTTGATTATCTTTGCCTACGATATTCGCCAAGAAGTTGAGGTTTCTTGGCGTTGTTTAAACTACTACTCCGTTGCGGAATTAGTCAATCTCGGTCTTGACTTTTCCCTGGCCGATAAAATTGTCGCCGAAAGAGAAAAAAACGGTGTCTATCGTTCGGCCATCGAAGTGAGAAACCGGACAGGTATTCCCTTAAAATCCTATCAGCAATTGCTCTAATTAGCTTAATTCTAGTTATAGCTTGAATTGCTTTTCTATCAAAGACACGATCCAACTTCTGGGTAAAAAACGGGGCAGATTGACGATAATTTTATTAGCAAATTTACCAGCTACCACGTTGGGGCGCTTGTTTGCCAAGGCGGTTAAAGCCTCTTGTACCACCACTTCCGCCGAATCTAACCGGCCGTTTTTGCCCATAAAAGCCCTGGGAAATCGGGCCACCTCAAAAAAATTCGATTCCGTCGGACCGGGGCAAAGAGCGAGGATTTCAACGCCTTTGTCTTTATTTTCTGCCCAGAGAGACTCGCTAAAACTGAGGACAAAAGCTTTTGTCGCTGCATAAATGGAAAGATAGGGCAGCGGTTGAAACCCAGCAATGGAAGCAACATTGATAATTGCCCCCCCAGCACCAGCAAGCATCGGACGGAGAAAATAGTGGCTTAATTCCACCAATACCAGATTATTTAACTGGATCATTTCTAACTGTCGGGCTAAATCCTGCTCGCTAAAAGCACCATAATCACCAAAACCGGCATTATTGACCAGTAAATCAACGTTGATTCCTTTTTGGTTCACCGTATCATATACCAGCTTTCCTGCCCCGGCAACGGTCAGATCTTGAACGATAACTGTCACTTTTACCCCGTATTGTTTCTCTAATTCCGCTGCTAATTGTTCTAGTTTATCCCTAGATCTAGCGACTAAAATTAGCTCCATTTGCCGTTGAGCAAGTTGACGAGCAAAGACGACACCGATACCGGTGGAAGCGCCAGTAATGAGGGCTGTTTTCATAAAAGATCAACTAAAAATAGCTCTTTTGCTGGAATCTTACCACAATTACCCATCCATTTACAGTTCTTAACTTGGCGGGGAAGGCATTTTTTCAACTCAGAATATATGTTAGGCTAGAAAAAGAACAAAGGTCGAGGGAGGTGCAGAAATGACAGTTATAAGCTTCACTGATCAAGATATTGCCAAATATACCGCCGCTGATATGGCTTCTTTAGCCGAACGACTAGAAAAAGATGAGTATAGTAACCCTTTCGAGGCTTTGCGGGATTGGCATCTGTTGCGAGCGATCGCTTTTCAAAGGCAGGAATTAGCCGAACCTTATCTTTATCTGTTGGATCTAGAAGCCTACGATGAGGCTTAAAGTGGCTTAGTTAAAAAAACTTAAGATAAATTAGCCGGTGTGTGAGACTAGCACACCGATAATTTTTGTTTATGGTATTCTCCGGCTGAAAAAAGCCCCTAGCTTTTTGCTCCTTATTTCCCTACTATCAATAACAAAGTATTTTTAGGCGATCGACTAAATTATGGGCAAACAATACAACGTTTATGGGATCGGTAACGCGCTTGTCGATATGGAATTTCAAGTCTCCCCTGAATTACTGCAAGAATTAGGCATCGATAAAGGAGTGATGACACTGGTGGACGAAAATCGTCAAACCCAGTTGATGGAAAAATTGGCTCTTGATTGTAAACGCAGCGGTGGCGGATCGGCGGCGAATACCCTAGTAGCGATCGCTCAGTTGGGGGGTAGAGGTTTCTATTCTTGTAAAGTGGGCAATGACGAATTAGGTAAGTTTTATCTGCAAGATCTGCGGGCCTGTGGTTTGCATACCAATGAACACGGCGGCGAAAAAGAGGTGGGAATCACGGGAAAATGTCTAGTTTTTGTGACTCCCGATGCCGATCGCACCATGAATACTTTTCTCGGCATCACCGGGGAAATTTCCGAACGGGAATTAGTCCCTTCAGCGATCGCTAATGCCGATTATCTCTATCTCGAAGGTTATCTCGTCACCTCTCCCACTGCCAAAGCTGCCGCTATTAAAGGGCGAGAAATTGCTCAGGCTGCTGGAGTCAAAACCGCTTTATCCCTGTCGGATCCCAATATGGCGATCTTCTTCCGAGAGGGATTACTGGAAATGATCGGAACGGGGTTAGATTTCGTTTTCGCTAATGAGTCGGAAGCTTTGACTATTTCCGGCAGCGAGGAAATCGAGTCAGCGATCGCCTATTTTAAAACCATTGCCAAAGGATTCGCTATCACCCGGGGTGCCAATGGTTCTTTGATCTATGATGGCGAAAATCTCCTGGAAATTGACTCCCATCCCGTACAAGCGATCGATACCGTCGGCGCGGGGGATATGTACGCAGGTGCGTTTCTCTACGGTATTACCCACGGTATGGGTTACAAAGGGGCGGGAAATCTCGCTTCTCTAGCGGCTGCCCGGGTGGTTTCTACTTTTGGGGCGCGTTTACAAACCGAGGAAATTCAATCCCTGCGCGATTCGATCGTTTTGGGATAGGTTTTGTCGGTGATCAGCTTTCAGTCAGTGGTCAGGTTTTTTCTCTCTGCTCCCTGCTCATAGACAGTCTTAACCAGTAATTTAGATAGTTATACTAAATCCTGTTTAAAAGGTATAGGAGAGTGGGGAGAAGGGAGCGGGTTTTTCAAGTGGGATTGGGAGTTAATCATGCTATTAAAAACCGATTCAGTATAACGTTTCCGTTAGACATCAGACACTAATGGTAAACGACGAATACGAATACGGCTTGGCTCAACCGTAATGGCTGATCCTTGTTCTAAATCCTCCTCGCACTCAGCGATTACTGTCAACAAAAGATTCGTAAGTGCTTGGGCGCGTAATCTTTCAACCCGAATGCGAATGACTGAAGGAGTATTCGCCACATCAAGTGCCAGCAATGTATGGAAATCCGCATCGAGAGTAGCAACAACCCGTCCCTCGTCTCTAGCCCTTTGGATAATGTCTGAGTCTTCAGCTTCAGACATCCCTATTTGGCCAACATGAATAGTGTCGATCCCAGCATCACATAATAAAGTTGCCGCAGAAAGCGGTAGTCCCTGATCAAGCAACAGCTTCATAGCGATTAGGAAGTTCAATGATGCGATCATCCAAGTAAGAAGAGGCAAAAATTAGGGCTTGTCGAATATCTTCATCCTCCAGTTCGGGAAACTCTTGATGTAATTCTGCTCGATCGGGATAAGTTGCCAGTAGCTCAATCACTCGACGAACCGTAAGGCGAAGATTACGGATGCAGGGTTGCCCATTCATACGGTTTGGATTGCTCGTAATACGATCTAGTTTCATTAGAGTAATTCTATTGCTTCATGATCACTTTAACCTTTAGCGGGGTAAGCAATGCCTGAAAAACATCCTCCACATATCCATTCTCCGTCATCAGATAAACCGTCACCCATACTATCCTTATATCACGTCCAAAAGCCTGTTAGCCAGATTAGCCCACACCACACTTAAACCCACAGCTTCAATCAATGGGCATGGTGCGTTCCCCAAAATCGATCAGTGGAGCAGTAGCACTTGCATTAGGGAACGCACCCTACCAGATCGGCGATCGCACTACCGTACAGTCATCGATTATAACAACTCACGAATTCCCTAAAGACCCAGCCCCAAGTTCTGTAGACACCTTTGTAATAACCACCTACTAAAACCCAAGGACGACCTTGCCGGTCATAAGCTGTCTCATGTATGTAGACTTCTCTACCATTACGCAAGGCATTAACTACTTGTCCATTTGGTCTGTCACGAACGTTAAGAGGAGTACCAGTAGGGTCTGTTACTTGACAAACTCTTTCTGCTTTTACTGGTTGACTGATCACCATCCAAGCCAAAAGAGATAATGGAACCATCATAAAACTATTACTTCGCATATCTCTATTCCTAACGTGATTCTCCATTTTTTCAGAGAAAGATAGACTCTCTCTCACCAACCGAGAAATCCTTTGTCGAACGGAAACTTTCCGTACAACACTCTCTGGGGTAACGATATGGGTCAACCTTCTGTATATCACTCCATTTAGGCGCGATTGCAAGAACTTTTCCCTATATCAACTCCAAAAGCCTGTTAGCCAGATTAGCTTACTGCAAACAATCTCCTTTAAGGAAAATTATCACAAAAGCTTTGCGTGATTATAGCAAAGATTCTTAGATATGACTGCACTTTATCACAAAATTTCACTATTATTTCGGGTGCGGTGATTTGTTATGTTTCTTGGTTCACAACTTCTTTAACAATTTGTCATACTCTGCGTGAGAGCCTATCCAAAACCAAACAATTACATTCTTACTCTTGATTCTTCCTAGCGCTCTCCAACCTATACCGACTCTGATTGACCAGATCTGGTCTTCTTGATTGACCTCCTTAAATTCTAAGCTTGGATGGCTTGGGTTATCTTGCCATAACTTGTAATTTTTTCTGGCTGTTCTTTTCACTCTGTCTGGTAGCTGTTGAAATAAGCCGACGAAATCTGGATTTAGTTCCGACTTCATAGCTCATCAAATCCCATTTCTTCAGTCTGTCCGTTTTCTGAATCCGCAATAGCTTTCTGAGCAAGTTCTTTGAGAATTAAGCTGTCTTGGGGTTTAGATAATGTTTCTTGCCATTTGATTTCATTTTCGATGTCTTCAATAAAC